>JAMCWS010000115.1 GCA_023480605.1 bacterium | reverse complement strand
GCGTGCGGGGCATCGGCGGGATCTCCTGCGAGACGGGCGGGAACGGGATCAGGCGGCCAAATCCGCCATTGGCCACGCCAAGTATTGAGGATTTTAGGGTTAACCGTCAACATGACTTATTGGACGCGCTCTTAGGTGTAAAAAAACAGGAGGACCGAAAAGACCCGAAATGGAAATCAATTTTACGCTCACGTTCCAGGGCGCAGCCGGCTCGACGACCGGTTCGCGCCATCTCCTGCAGGTCGACGACAAACTGATCCTCCTGGACTGCGGACTTTACCAGGGCCGGCGCGAGGAGACGACACGGCAGAACAAGCAGTTCCGCTTCAATCCCGCGGCGCTGCACTCGGTGCTGCTCTCGCACGCCCACATCGACCACAGCGGCAACCTGCCCAACCTGGTCAAGCAGGGCTTCGGCGGCACGATCCACACGACCACGGCCACGCGCGACCTCTGCCAGGTGATGCTGCTCGACAGCGCCCACATCCAGGAGCACGACGCCGAGTGGCTCAACCGCCGCAACCGCAAGCGCGGACGCGGCGAAATCATCGAGCCCCTATACACGATGGACGACGCCAACGAGGCGATGGGGCACTTTCAATCGGTCGGCTATCATCACCCCTTCCATGTGCTGCAGGACGTCAAGGTGACCTTCTACGACGCCGGCCACATCCTCGGCTCCTCGTCGGTCATCATCGATCTGCGCCGCGGCGAGGAGGTCTTCCGCCTGGCCTACACGGGCGACCTGGGCCGCGCCAACCTGCCCTTGCTGCGCGACCCCGAAATCCCGCACAACGTCGACTGGCTGGTGCTCGAATCAACCTATGGCTCGCGCATCCACGACCCGATCGGCGAGGCCAAGGAGGAACTGCGCGAGACGATCACGCGCGTGGCGGCGCGCGGCGGCAAGATCATCGTCCCCAGCTTCTCGGTCGAGCGCACCCAGGAGGTGATCTACTACCTGAACGAATTGACCAACGAGGGCCGGTTGCCGCCGATCCCGGTGTTCGTCGACAGCCCGCTGGCGATCAACGTCACCGAGATTTTCCGCCTGCACGCCGATTGTTTTGACCGGGAGACGCGCCGCCTGCTGCTCGAAGACGGGGATCCCTTCGGCTTTTCGCGCCTCAGTTACGTGCGCGACGTCGAGGAAAGCAAGCGGCTCAACTCGCTCGTGGGGCCCTGCATGATCATCTCGGCCTCGGGGATGTGCGAAGCGGGCCGCATCCGCCACCACCTGGCCAACTCGATCGAAGACCCCAAAAACTGTATCATGTTCGTCGGTTACCAAGCCGAAAACACGCTGGGGCGCAAGATCGTCGAGCGCCAGCCCGAGGTGAATATATTCGGCGAACCCTACCGGCTGCGCGCCGAGGTGGTGACGCTCAACACGATGAGCGGCCACGCCGACCAGAACGACCTGGCGGCATACGCCCGGGTGGTGCGCGACAACAGCCCGCGGTTAAAGAAGGTGTTCCTGGTTCATGGCGAGGAAGAAAGCCGCACCGCCCTGGCCGCGCGCCTGCGCGCCGACCTGGGCCTCAAGGCCGTCATCCCGCAACTGGGCGAACGGCATTTGCTGGATGGGAAAGACCAGCGCGATCCGTCTTAGAGCGTGGCCGGGGCCAACGCGATCATCGCCGCCCGCTGTTGCCTCTACTCAGGCCGCTTCGAAGACTTCCGGGCGGATGCCGCCTCATGAAAACCCACTTTTATGTCGTGCGCCCAACGGCGCACCTTCGCATACGTGTCGCCCGGGCGGGTTCAGGCCCTCAAACCGGACGCTCTATTCATTGTCTTTGCGCCGGCGCTCCGGTATAAAGCAACCGAATTGGCATGGACATTCGCGCGCCAGGAGGCTCTGCCATGGCTGCCCGTTATCCGTGGTTCGTCAAACGCGATCTCGACGGCTTTTTCGGGCTGTTTGTCGACAACATCGTTCAGCTCCTGGTGATCACCGAACTGGGGGTTGCCATCGCCGGGCTTTCACGCGCCTTCGTTTATGCGCGCATCCTGCCCGGGGCGGCGCTTTCGATCCTCGTCGGCAACCTGTATTACTCCTGGCAGGCCCGACGCATCGCCTTGCGCGAGGGGCGCGACGACATCACCGCCCTGCCCTACGGAATCAACACTCCCAGCGTTTTCGCGTATCTCTTTTTCGTGATGGGTCCCATTTTCAGCCACCACAAGGCGCAACTCGGGGCCGACGGCGCCGCGCTGCTGGCCTGGCAGGCGGGGTTGGCCGCCTGCCTGGGCAGCGGCCTGATCGAGTTTTTCGGGGCCTTTGCCGCCAACACCGTCCGGCGCATCACGCCGCGCGCCGCGCTGCTGGGCGCGCTGGCCGGCATCGCCATCGGCTTTATCTCGATGGATTTCACGCTCCAGGTTTTCGAGCGCCCCCTGCTGGCTCTGCTGCCCGCCGGCATCATCCTGATCCAGTATTTTTCGGGCGTCCGGTTGCCGCTGGGACTTCCTGCCGGCCTGGTCGCGCTGCTGGTGGGAACGGTGCTGGCTTGGACGCTCAAGGCCTTCACGCTCACGCCGCTGTTCGCACACCTGGGCGCGGGCGTTCAAAGCGAAATCGGCCTTGAACTGGCCACGTTGCCCTCGGCCGAGGCGATCAAGGCGGCGCTCCAGCCGGCGATGCACCTGCCGATCCCGTCGATGAGGGCGCTCATGCTCGGCCTCACCCAACCGGAGATCCTGGGGATGATGGGCGTCATCGTGCCGATGGGGCTGTTCAACGTCATCGGTTCGCTCCAGAACATCGAAAGCGCCGAGGCCGCCGGCGACCGCTTCCCGACGGCCCCGTCGCTGGCGGTCAACGGCATCGGCTCGATCGCCGCCGCCTGTTTCGGCTCCTGCTTTCCGACGACGATCTACATCGGCCACGCGGGTTGGAAGCGCCTGGGCGCGCGCACCGGCTATTCGGTCATCAACGGCGTCGTTATCTCGCTGCTGTGCTTCAGCGGCCTGATCAGCGCCTTCAGCGCCCTGATCCCGATGCAGGCCGTCATCGGCATCCTGATCTGGATTGCAGTCATCATCGGCGCCCAGGCCTTCCAGGCCGTGCCGCGCCGGCACGCGCTGGCCGTCGTGCTGGGTCTGTTTCCGGCGCTGGCCTCGTGGGGGCTGCTGACCTTTCAGCGCGGGCTGCAATCGGCGGGCATGCTCGATCCGGGCGTGCTGAGCCAGATGAATCCGGCGGCGCACGTCGGCGGGATGATCGGGCTGGACCGCGGCTTCATCCTGACCTCGATGGGCTGGGCGGCGATGGGCGTGGCGTTCATCGACCGGCGATTCCGCGTCGGCGCCGGCTGGGCGCTGACGCTGGCCGCGCTTTCGTTTTTCGGGATCGTCCATGCCTGGAATCCGGGCAACCTGGGCGAGAGTTTCACGTTGGGATTCGGCGTCGGGTGGCGCTACGCCGTGCCTTACCTGGGTCTGGCAATCATCCTGATGCTTCTGGCGCCCCGGGCCAAGCCGCTGACGGACGTAGAAGCCAGCGACGGCTACATCCCCGACGGACACTAGGGTTTCCGACGCATCGGCGCGCCGATCGGCCGTCCGCGTCTTTGGGTCTGGAACGCTGAAAGCATGAATTACAAATCGACGCGGCAGTGTTTCCCACGGCAGGCGGGGGGTATTCGGTCGGCGAGGAATTGCTCGCGCATCCGTCGTGCGCCGGGGCCGTTCCAGACTTCGCCGAATTCCAGTGCATTCAAATTACCCCAGGATAAATCGGCCCAACAGCACGGCCGCGCATCGCCGTCGGTGTCGATGAGGAGATTATACCAGGGGTAGTGGCATTTTTCGACAAGCAACCGAACGCTGGAAAAAGAATGGGACGCATGGGACCCATTAGTCCCCTCCTCTACCTCTTTCCCACTCGCCTCCGGCGCCGCCGTTGGGGCTGGGTGGCGCGGGCGTTTGGCCGATTCGGGCATTGCCGGCGATGCGGCCTGGTATGCGTGATCATCGACGCCATGCCCGGCGACGGCCGCTTCGATCAGGTTGCGCAGGGCCGCGTGGGGCGTCACCTGGAACCCCAGGCGGCGGCCCTCTTCCATGGCGCGCGCGACTATCGCCTGGGCCAGAGTCGGATCATGACCGAGAAATTCCTCCTCCATCTCGGGATTTTCGATTTCCATGAGTTGCACCGAGAGTTCGTCGAAACCCAGCCGGGCGGCCCAGCCGACCATCGAGGGAAGCTGCGGAATGTTGCGGCGCATGAAGGTGGCGTTGACGGTCAGGCGCGGCCAGGGAACGCCCAGCCGCCGTTTCCACTCCACCACGCGGCGCACGCCGGCCTCCACCTGGGCAAGGTCGCCGCCGACGCGCATCGCGGCGTAGACGGCCGGGTCGTTGGTGTCGATCGAGAGGAAGAGGTGGCGCAGTTCGCCGCGCACGAGCCGTTCGGCCATCTCGTCGCTCAGCAGCATGCCGTTGCTTGTGAGCGCCAGGTTGCGCGAACCCAGCCGGGCGTGCAGGGCCAGCAGGTCCTTGAGTCCGCTCCACAGGAGCGGTTCGCCCAGCGGGGTCAGCGTCAGGAGTTCGGCCGTTGGCAGCAGGCGCTCGACGACGGCCTCGACGCGCGGACTCAGCGTCAGTTCGCGTCCGGATTTCTTTTTCATCTCGGCCTGCGTCCAAGGCATCGTCAACCGGCAGAAGGCGCAGTGCAGGTTGCAGGTCCAGTTGGTGCCGACCTGCACCAGGCGGGGGCGCGATTCGAGGACGGTGAGGCCGTGCCAGAACTCGCGCCAGTTGAGCGCGGCGTTGAGGCGCTTGAGATCCTCGCCGCGGGCGGCGCGCAGGCGGCGACGCAGAGCCGCCCGACGCAGAGCGCGAGCCTGACGCCGCCACCACGGCGCGTCGGGCGCGGGCAGGACGAAGGGCTGGGTTGGATCGTTCATGAATTCTCGTGCGGGCAGTCCCGGGCCTTGGGTGCGCGGCGCGTTTTATTACCCCGTGCGGCGATCGTTGCGTCATCCGTCCGCGGGGCGGTCAGGCCCACCCCAGTTTAGTCCAGCCGGCCCCGGCGGCACAACGAAATCGACCCGCGCGCTGGTTTGCCGGCTGATGCGGTGTCCAGCACATATGTCGTCCCTGGCGGGACATGTAAAAAGTGTTACGCGTTACCCACTTGAAAGGGTGGGCTGAAATACGCCGTCCCGACGGGACTGGAAACAAAATCATGCCACCGCCTCTGGCGGTGGTGGTTGACTTCCCCGGCATCTCGGCGTCTCAGGGGTGTTTTCATCCGCCATTTTTCAGGTTAAACGGTTGTTTTTTTACTTTCCAAACGTTTTGGGATGCACTTTTCCTTTGCCGGCCCGGCCCGGCTGGACTACAGTTTTACCTTGAAATAGTGTGCCTGAGGATGCCGGCGCGCCCGTTCGGGCCTGATCGGAAGCGCGGCCGGCATTCCCGGGCGCGACGCCGTAATGATCGACACGGTTGTTCCGTTCCTCGCTGGGGGTCCGCGCGGACCCCAAAATGCGCCCCGCGCGCGCACGCGCCCCGCTTGCGCGCGCCGTGTCCCGAAGGAGCTGGCGATCATGCCCCGCAAATCCTTCTTTCGGCCGCCCGGCGGCCGGGCTTTTCTCATACTGCGCCGTCCTTGGTTGTGGCTGCTCGCCGGTGCGCTGGCCTGGCTGGCCTGGGCCGCCGCGCCGGTGGGAGCGCAACCTCCTCCCGCGCCGCCGCCCGGCGGCCGACCGGTGGTCGGCCTGTTCGATTTCCAGAGCCGTACGCTAAATCAGGACCGGATCGAAGCGCTGTCGCAGGCGCTCTGGGCCCGCCTGCTGGCCGCCGGCGACCTGGGATTGCTGCCACGCGAGCCAATGCGCAATTACTTGATCGCGTCCGACCAGTTCCCCTTCGCCCCCTACGGCCCGGCCGTGCCGCTGGGGATCGTGAGCCGGGCGCTCGGGGCCGATTACCTCGTCATGGGCCACATCGAAACGGCCGCCGGTTTGGTCACGGTCGACTTGTCGATCTGGTCGGCGCGTGAAGGGCGGCTCATTCTCAAGAACGCGCAGTTGCGCCCGTTAACCCTCGAGGCGCTGATGGCGGCCATGGATGACCTTGCCGGGCGAATCCGGGGCAAGCTCCTTTTCCCGGACGCCGCCGCCGGGTTGGAAACTAAAAATCATTTGGTTAAGCCCCTGCCCTGCCCTCCGCCGCGGGAGCGGCCCGAAGCCGAAAAACCCAAGTGGACACCGCCCGTGAAACCTCATCCCCCGGCCCGGCCACGGGATGCCGGGCCGCGCGCCGAGCGGCCGCCCGAAGCCACGCCGGTTCCGACGCCGAGGGCTACGCCGACGCCGGCGCCCCCCCCCAAACCGACGCCGCGGCCGACCCCAACGCCATCACCTTCGCCAACGCCATCGCCAACGGCGACCCCGACGCCGACGTCTTCGCCTTCGCCGACTCCTTCGCTGACGCCGACCCCCGGCGCCGCCGAGCAAGCTCAGGCGTTCTACGCCGCCGCCATCGCCCTGCCCCGCGACTCGGCCCAGCGGTTGGCCAAACTGGAACAGGCCGTGGCGTTGGCGCCTGCCAACGCAACCTATCTGCAGCAGTTGGCCAATGAATACTATCTACGCCAGCAATATGCGAAGTGCGTCGAGACGATCGACCGGGCCCTGGCGATCAAGAAGGGCGATTCGGTGTTGCTGACGGTCAAAGGTTCCTCGTTGTTCGCCATGAACCAACTCGAGCAGGCGCGCGCGGCTTTCGAGGCGGCGCTGGCTTCCAATTCCGCCAATTTCTACGCCCGCTACAACCAGGCGCTGACCATGACCGCCCAGAAAGATCCCAACGCGGCGCAGGCCTGGCGCGACTTCGTGGCCCGCGGCGAACAAGACCCGGCCCAGAAACCGCTCGTCGAACAGGCCCGCCAGTTCCTGGCCACGCTGACCCCGGCCGGCAAGTGATCGTCCCGTTGCCGCCGTGTCCGGATCGCTTCCAGAACATCACACTATACGCAGCCGCCTTTTCCGCCCCTGGCCGTAAACACGATCGCCGTTGACCGAGCGCCGCCGGGGATGGCCGGGACGCCGCCGCGCGCTCATCATGCCGCGGGTGCGAAAGGAAACGGGATTACGATCGCGAGCACGATACGACAACGATAACGTAAACGATAATGATGAAACTATAGAGGAGGGGCGAGTTAAAGCAGCGCTTTGGGCTCTTCCAGAAGGCTTGGCGCGGGGCGGGGCATCTGGTATGGTTGGTTGTGGCCCGGGAGCGGGCGAGAGACATGACGATCACCGCCAAAAAAGCCCTGTTGAATTACCTGGAATTCCTCCAATCCAACGGCTTTATCTGCCTGGATTCCGATCCGCTGGAGGCGCTCGGTCCGGCGTCGGGGGGCGGCCCCGGCGCGCCATCCGCGGCCCACGCCCGGCCGATCGTCGTCCATTCCGCCGCAAAGGTTGACGCTTCGCCGATGACCCCACCCCGACCTCGCAATCCCGCGACCACTTCCGGCAGCGCGGGCGCCGCCGTTCCCTCCGCCCCCTCCGCCGTGCCGGGTCCGCCCCCGGCGGCCCTGCGGCGCGAACTGCCCCAGACCTGGGGCGCGCACCTCTCCCGCGCCGAACGGATCCAGTGGATCGGCGACGCCACGGCCCGCGCCGAGACCTGCCGGGCCTGCCAGCTTGGCGCCCAGCGCAACAAACTTGTCTATGGCGACGGCGACCCCGAGGCGAAGATCGTCTTCGTCGGCGAGGCGCCCGGCGGCGACGAAAACGAGACCGGCATTCCGTTCGTCGGCCGCGCCGGCCAGCTCCTCAATAAAATGCTGAACGCCATTGGTTTTAAGCGCCAGGAGGTCTTCATCTGCAACACGCTCAAGTGCCGCCCGCCGGGCAATCGCGATCCCTTTCCCTCGGAAAAGGCCGCCTGCGAGCACTTCCTGACCGAGCAGTTTTATATCCTTCGCCCGCAGATCCTGGTGGCCCTGGGGGCGCACGCGGCGCAGTATTTGTGCCGGTCGGAGTTGCCGATCGGCAAGCTGCGCGGCCGCTGGCACGAGTATCGCGGCATCGCCGTGCGGGCGACATATCACCCGGCCTTTCTGCTGCGCAACGGCAATTTCAAGCCCCAGTCGTGGGATGACTTCCGGGCCATTCACGGCCGGTATGTCGAACTGAACCCCGGCGATCCGCGGCCGATCTGGACCAAATAAGGGGAATGACCGCCATGGCTTCGCATGCACGCCGATCGACCACTCCCTCCACGCCGGCCCTCCTCTGGACGGTGCACTTCGCCTTCGTGGCCACGATTCCGATTTACGCACTCGTGGCGGATTTTCTGATCGTCCCCAGCATCGCCGCGCCGCCGGCGCTGCCCGTGCCCCAGGTCCTCATCCTCGTCGCCCTGGGATTCGTCTCGATGGTCAACATCATCGTCGGCCTCAACTGGGAACGGCTGGTCACGAGTCATGCCCCCGCCGACGAACACCCCTCGGAGGTTTACCTCGACAAGGTCCGCGTGCTCATGATCATCTC
The DNA here is from genome assembly GCA_023480605.1 of bacterium. Taxonomy (GTDB): domain Bacteria; phylum Sumerlaeota; class Sumerlaeia; order MVZB01; family MVZB01; genus JAMCWS01. The sequence continues at coordinate 106 of JAMCWS010000115.1, read as the reverse complement.
CGACGCCGCCTTCGAGTCGATCGCTGTTTTCGGCCTGGCCGGATTCGTGCTGGGCTTCACGCGGCTCGAGGCCTACAGCTTCCTGGGCTGGTCGTCCCTGCTGTGG
>JAMCWS010000432.1 GCA_023480605.1 bacterium | reverse complement strand
GCAGGATTTTTTTGCCTACGGCGAAGAGGTCGACCTGGCGCTGCGTCTGGCCCGGGCTGGGTTGCGCTGCGGCGTTGAGGGAGGCGCGGTCGCCTGGCATCGCGGGCAGGGATCGGGCGGTCTGCGCCGCCGAACGATCCGTGCCAAGTATCTGGCCAACCACTGGATGCTGGCGGTGCGACACGACTCGGCGGCCGCGCTGCTGCGCGAGGCGCCCTATGTCCTGCGCGGCGAACTGCAATACTGGCTGCCGCGCTACCTGGCCAGTCCGCGGGCGCTGCTCATGGCCGCGGCCGATCTGCTGCGCCGCTGGCGCGCGGGGCGGCGCTATTACCGCGAATTCGAACGGCGCCATGGACCGTCGGCCGGGCGGCTCCGCCAGTTGCGCGCCCAGGCCCTCGCCGAACTGCGCCGCGCCCGCCCCCAATAACGATCCTCAGCCGGTCCGTCGCCCCATTCCATCGGCCCCATCGGATTCCGCAATCCTATCGGTCTCAATCGTCCTATTTTGCCTGCGGCGACCGCCCGGCGGCCCAGGCGCAGCCGCGCCGCACCAATTCCCGCACCCCCGGACTATCGAATGACTGGGCGTTGTGGCCCAGCAGGTCCTGGAAAACCCGCCCCTTGCCGTAGCTGTAAGCGAAGGCCAGCGGTTCGTCCTTGCCCGAGCCCTTGGCGCGGGCCGTCGCCAGCGGCACGATGGGCTGCGGCCCCTGTTGGTCGAAGTAAAGTTCGTCCACGGTGTCGAAGCCCTTCATGCCATCGGTTATCGGGTGCTTGAGAGGCGTAATGTCCACATGGAACGGGCCGTAAGCGTCGTGCCGGCTCTTGCCCTCGATCCAAACCCGCCGGCACATCTCCCGGTATTGGGGCCAGTCGTTTTCAGCCGGCAGCGGCTTGGGTGAGGCCGTGAACGCGCCGTCGGCGAAATGGATGATGGCCAGGCCGCCTCCCTCGGAGACGAACCGGACGAGCCCGGCCTTGGCCGCCTCGCTCAGGCCGGCCTTGGACCAATAGCATTCATCGGGCAGCACCAGGTCATACTCGAACAACTTGGGCGAGGCCAGAAACTCGGGGTCGGTAACCATTTCAACCTCAAATAGCGGATCTTCACGCAACGCCCGCATCACGCCTTCCTTCGTCTCCGGGTGAATCGCGCCCGAGCCGATGGGCGGCGTGTTGAGTCCGGACACAATGACAGCCTTGACCGGTCTGCCGGCCTTCGCTTCCGGACGCGGGAAGGGGGGCGGCAAGGGCGACTCCACGCCGGACTCGGGCACTTCGCCGTGGGCCGACCAGGCGATGCCGTTGAGAATCATCCGGCGATAGTTCTCAAGCTTCCAGTTGTCGTGGGAATGGCCGCCGGTGTAGACGAATCCCCGGCCGCCGTCGGCGCGCTGGACCGCCCAGGCCACCGTCTGGTCTTGAGTCTCGCCCGGTAGTTTCACCGTCAGGACCGGCGTCCGGCGGGGGTCAGGGTCCCGGAAGCGCATGTGATGATAGAATTCCTCGGCGAGGGTAAACGGCTTCAGGCCGCGGCAGACCGGGTGCGCGGGCGAAGCGGGGGTCACTTCCGCCTTGGCATTGGTGATTTTGGAGTACCAGTGGTTGGGCGCGTCGCCCTTTTCGTAATCGAAATACCCCCCCACCCATTCCAGAAACTGCTCGCCGGTCCCCTCGCTGGGCACGAACGTGGTGTAGTGAAGGATGACCAGTCCGCAACCGCGTTGCATCTGTTTTTGCAGAACGGTCATGTGATCGCCCCGCAGCAACGGATTATTCTCAACCCCGAAATTAGATCCGTCGCTGTCCACGACGATCGTGTCGGCGTCATCCAGCGTGGCCGGATCGAGCGGCCAGCCGTCGAAGTGCACCTCGGTTCGCAATCCCTTGAGATTGGCGGCATGGTCGAGGCAGAACTTGACCAGGTTGGCGTCCATCTCATATTCGTGCGCCCCGGGTCCGTGACTCTTTTTACCCGCGATGAATACGATCTTTCGGGCCAGTCCGGACTCGCCTTCGGCGCGCGCGGCGCCTCCCGTCCAGACGCTCGGGGACAGACAAACCGCGATCGCCCATAACGCCAGCTTTGACATCATGATCAGTCTCCTTGTCAGGTGCGGTTAACGCGTGAATCAATACGGCCCTTTCGGCTTGGGCGGTTCCCCAAGCATCATTTTGGCGCGGCTGAATGTCAATTCCGGATTCGGGCGGGGCGGGCGAAGGGGGGCGCGTCTCGCAAAACTTTGATTCGCCTGTCCGGAACGGCGTCGCCGGTCGTGGTTGGGAGCGGCCGGTTGCCTATTCCGAATCGTAGTGGACCCAGCGGCGTGAGAGCTTGAGTTGGATGACCGTCAACGCCATGATGATCAGGAAGAGGATCCAGGCCATCGCGCAGGCGTAACCCATGTGACCGTAACGAAAAGCGTTGTTAAACAGGTGATAGACGTAAAAGAGAGTCGAGTTGACCGGCCCGCCCTTGGTCATGATGTAGGCCGACTCGAAAATCTGGAAGACGCCGATGAGGCCCATGACCAGGTTGAAGAAAATGTAGGGCGTCAGCATCGGCAGCGTGATGTAGCGGAACTGCTGGCGCAGGCTGGCCCCGTCGATCGCGGCGGCTTCGTAGTAGTGCTGGCTGATGCCCTTGAGGCCGGCCAGCCAGATGAGCATCTGCCCCCCGGCGCCCCACAGGCCCATAATGATCAGAGCCGGCTTGCTCCAGGTCTCCGATTGCAGCCAGTTGGGCCCGGGCATGCCGAAAAGCGACAAGAGGTGATTGAGCACGCCGCCGACGGGATTGAACACCCAGGTCCAGAGCATGAAGGAGGCCACAAAGGGCACGATCGCCGGCAGGTAGAAGAGGGTGCGCCAAAGGGCCACGCCACGCACGCGCATGTTGAGCAGCAGCGCCATCGCGAGCGAAACCGTCATCCCCAGCGGCACGCCCAGGACCATGAATGTGGTATTGAACAGTGATTTGGGGATGAGCGGATCGTCGGTGAACAAGCGGCGGTAGTTCTCCGCGCCGATCCATTGTGCCGGGTTGATCACGTCGTAATTGCAGAAACTCATCAGGATCGAATAAAGCAACGGACCCGCTCCGAAGACGACGAAACCGGCCAGCCATGGGGCGACGAAGAGCACTCCCCAGCGCCACTGTGAACGAAAATAGCCCCCGCTCGATCCCTCGATCACGACGGCGGTTCCGGCATCTCGGCGGTGCATGACGGATGCCAGGCGCCGCCGGAATCCCAGGTGCGTGTCCCAGAAATACGCTCCGCCTGCCATGAGGGCGATCAGCACGCCGTAGGCGGCGAAAAATAAACCCCAGCGGATCCGCCGCCCCTGGGGCGGCCGGGTGAGGCGGTCCAGTTCGCGCTGCACGATGGCCGCGCCGTCGGCGAGGGCCTGTTGCGGCGTCTTTTTCTCGTAGCAGGCTTCCTGGGTGGCGATGTCGTGCCGGTACCAGAGAACCTGGCCCACGGGGGTCACGGGACGGTAATGGCTGATCGGCAGTATATCCATGAAGACCTTGTAGGCGTCCTGGATTCGGCGGGGAAAAGCCGGATTGTCAAAGACATATTCGCGGCTGAGTTGTTCGTTGACCCGAACGATGGGGATGATCGGCGGAATATAGGGATAGCCCTGGGATTCGCTGGCCTCGCGCGCGGCTTCGCAGTAAAGACGCCAGGCCTCGTCGCTCATCATGTAACGGATGAATTCCCAACCGGCCTGCTTGTGGCGGGCGTTGTAGGGGATGGCGAAGGCCCATCCGCCGGTCCAGGAGGTGGTCGTTTGGCCGCGGGCCAACAGGCGTTTTGACACCGGGGGCGGAGCAACCCCGTAGTCGAGGTCGCGGCTGAATTGCGCCATGACGTTAAGGAAGCCCGACAAATCGATGCGCATGGCGATCTTGCCGGTGATGAATGGATCGAGGGCGGCCGACATGAATCCCGACTCGAAGGCCTTGACCTTATTGTATCCTCCCTGGTCGCGAAAAACGTCGACCATGAACTTGAGAGCCTCGACGTTAAGCGGATCGGCGAGGGTGCAGGTCCGTCCATCGGGGCTCATGAATTCTCCGCCGTTCATCCAGCTATACATGTAGAGCCAGGCGTTGCCGAAAGTCGGCGAGAATCCGAGGATCTTGATGTTGCCGTTCTCGTCGTATTGGGTGAGGCGCCGGGCGTATTCGCGCATCTGTTCCCAGGTGCGCGGCGGGGTCGGCTCGCCGCGGGCGTCGACCAGGCCCGCGCGGCGGAACATGTCCTTGTTGTAGAAGAGCGCCCGGTCGTCGAGGTCGCGGGGGATGCCGTAGGGTTTCCCCTTGTAGAGGCATTCGTCCCAGGCGGCCGGATAAAAGCCGTCGGGGCGGATGGCGTCGGGGCGGTCGGCCTTCAGGTCGGCCTCGATGAAGGTATCGAGGGGCGTGAAGGCCCCACGGATGGCCCATTCCCCCAGGGCGAAGCGATCGAAATAGATCACATCGGGCGGCATGTCGCCGGCCACGCTGATCATGAACCGCGTCGGATCGGCCGTCATGTCGACGTCGGAGGTGCCCTGCTGGCTGAGCACGAGTTTGTAGATGGGTTTGGAGGGATCTTTGCGATGCGCTTCGAGGCTTCGGCGTTCGAAGGCCGTGAACATGTCGCTGAAAATGTTCTGCAGTTGGGCGCCCTGGCCCATGTAGGCGATTTCCTGAACGTTGGCGTCACCCTCGTCGCTCGTGTGGCGCGGCGCCAGTCCCCACAGCAGGACTGCCGCGATCAAGACGATGCCGGCGGTTTTCCAGAAACTCATCGCATCCCCCGGCGCGGGTGGCGACAGGCCGATCCGCTACTGCAATTGCTCGGCCATCTTCTTGAGTTGGTCGCCGTATTCGGCGGGCATCTTGATCTGGAACCGGCTCCAGATACTGGGCTCTTCCTTGGCCGCCGCCGCCGTTTCGACGATGCTCGCCAACTGGCAATCGAGCATCATGTCGTAAAACGGGTGCGGAATGCCCCCCAGTTCCATGTTGGCCAGCCCCTTGCGCAATACCACGGCGTTGACCAGTTCGACCGGCGCGCCCGTCGCCACCGCCGTCGTCGCGGCCGCCTGGCTCTCCGGCATGAACAGGTAGACCTTCGGCGGCGTGTCGCCCGACATGCGCAGCACGAACACCTTGGCCTTGTCGCAGACCTTGTCAAGCCCCGCGCGCGCAAAGGCGTCGAGTTCCTCGTGCCAGGCCTTCTCCGCCTGCGCCTTCTTCTCCAGTTCCTCCGGGGTCGGTGGCGTCTCGGCCGGCGGCGTCTGGCCTGGAGGCGGCGCCGGCGGGCCGTAGCGGTCGTCGAGCAGCCCGAGCAGCACGACCGCCTGCGTTGTTCCCTTGTCGTCGGCGAGGATGATGGTGGTGGGCGTCGCAGCCCGCACGTATTGATACGGCCCCTCCAGCGCGCCCAGGGTGGTGATTTCCGGGCTGTTGGCCGGGATGGCGGTATAGGCGACCGGGCGCGGCGGCAGGTAGGGTGTCTCCTTGGTGGTGCATCCCCACAGTGCCGGCAGCAGGGCCAGCGCGCTCGCGAGTGCGGCCCAGCCGCGTCCCGCACACCGTTGCCTGTCGATCGCCGTCATGCCGTTCCACCTCCGCCTGGCCGTTGACGGGTGGTGCGCCACCCTGGCCTAAGTTAGCGGCTTTCCCCGCGGCCGGCAAGCGGGAACCGCCCAATTTCCGATTTCACGGCATTCCGCCAGCCCAAACCGAACGGCATGGATGCCAGACAACACATAAGCCGCACGGCCATGGTTCCGCAATCCCTTCGGTCGGAGAGCCCTCGGGCTTGAACGGAGAAAGGAAGCGAAACCAGATGGCGATGGGGCGCGCGCGGCGCGGCAGCGTCGCCTTTCACCCCGGCCGCAGCCGACGCGGGCGGCTGGGGTTCGTTCACGAAGAAGCAAGGTATAATGAAAAAGCGATCGCCCCCGCGGCGTGATTGGCCGCGGGGGCGAATCGTTTTCGTCCTTTCCGAAACGGGAACGCGTTCTACTCCCACTGCCCCCACGGCACGCGGGCGGCGTCGCGATGGGGAATGTCGTAAAAAGCCAGGTGCGGACGGCCCTGGCCGCCCATGGCTTCCTGTGACCCGCCGACGCACAGCAGATCGTCCAGCACGCCGATATAATCGATGTAATAGGACGAGTCCGGATTCCATTCAGTGACGTCGCCGGTCAACCCGTCGATGGCGACCAGGTGGTTGCGCGACAGGTTGTTGGCCAGCCAGAAGATGCCCCCGGCGTACACAACCGAATCCTTAACCGCCAGCGCCGTCACCCAGGCGTTGAGGACGGGGGTCCAGTCCAGCGCCAGGCCGGTCTCGCCGTCGATGGCGGCGACGTATTTCTGCTCGATGCCGCCGATGTTATAAAATTCGCCGCCGGCATAGACCGTCGAGCCGATCGCGCCCAATCCATTAACCCAGTCATCGGGATGGGGATCCCAATCCGTCAGGGAGCCGTGGGATTCGGTCAGGGCCGCCAGGCAATTGCGCGGCTGTTCGTTGACTTGGCTGAATTCCCCGCCGATGTAAACCTTGTTGTTGGCTACGGCCATGCACTTGACCATGTCGTTGGCGCTGGGATTCCAGCCCAACAGTTCGCCGTCGGGGGTCAGGAACGCCGCCAGCCGCACACGCAACCCGGTGCCCATATGCGAGAAAGAACCGCCCACATAGAGGACCGACCCGGAAAAGGCCATGCAGTGAACCTCGTGATCGGCCTTGGGATCCCAGGAGGTCAGCAGCCCGGTCGCGACATCGAAAGAAGCCAGGCGCAGGCGGGTCTCGCCGGCGATGGTGCTGAACTGGCCGCCCACGTAAAGCACGCCGTCCTTGGCCCCCATCGCGAAGATGGGATAGTTGGCGCCGGGATCCCAGGATGTCAGCACGTTGGTTTGGGCATCCAGCGCGGCCAGGTATCTGCGCTTGGCGCCGTTGAGGCTGATGAAGTCGCCTCCGGCATAAACCGACGAACCGCCGACGGCCAGCGCAAAAACGTCGGAGCTGGGATTGGGATCCCACGTGCCGGCGGCGCCCGTCGCGGCGTCCAGAACGGCCAGGTTGTTCCGGTCCTGGCCGCCCACGTGCGTAAACCGGCCCCCGACATAAACCTTGCCCCCGGCGGCCTGCAGGGCGTCGACCCGCGCGTCGGCGTCGGGATTCCATGCGGTGAGGCCGCCGTCGGCGGTGGTGAACGCGGCCAGGGAATTGCGGTCTTCGCCGGCGATGGTGTCGAAGTCTCCCCCGACATAAAGGAAGCCGCTGTCCAGGGCCATGGCCATGACGCCCATATTGGGATCGGGCGCCCAGGCGGTGGCGTTGTTGGAGCCGATCTCCAGCGCCGCCAGGAAGCGGCGCGGCTGGCCGCCGATATTGCGAAAATCGCCGCTGGCGTAAACGGTCGAGCCGTTCGCCACCAGCGTTTGTACGGTGCTGTCGGCGTCGGGGTTCCAGTTGAGGGCCTTGCCGTCGGTCACGTTGAGCATCGCGATGTGGTTGCGCGCCTGCGTGCCGATGTTGGTGAAGCTGCCGCCCGCGAACACCATGTTGGTGCCGAGCGCCAGCGCGTAGATCCTATTGTTGGCGTCGGGATTCCAGTCCAGCAGATTGCCGCCGGCGTCGATGGCGGCGGCATAATTGCGCGTCGAGCCCTTGACCATGGAGAAGTCGCCGCCCGCGTAGAGGGTCGTTCCCGACCAGGCCATCGTCCACACGGTTCCGTTGGCGCCCGGGTCCCAGGCCATATCCAAGGCGCCGCTCGCCAGAATATGCGCGATGTGGTTGCGGGTGACGTTGTCGATCTGGGTGAAATCGCCGCCGATGTAAAATCCGCCCGCCCCGTCGGCGACACAGCATCGGATGATGCCGTCGACGTGGGGAAAAGCGCCCGCCGGCGCTCCGCTGGTCGGATCCAGGGGAACGCCATAACCCGTGTTGGGCCCGATGTATTGGAATTCGCCCCCGATGTAGAGCGTATCGCCCGAGCGGGCCGAGGCATAAACCCGCCCATCGGCGACCCACCCGGCCTCCCGCAGAACGGGGGGCGGGGCCGGATTCTGAGCGGCCGGCCGGCCGGCGATCCATGTCAAACTGAATGCCCAAATTAAGACCAATGCTGGTCCGGGATTCGCCATCCACGGGTTGCGGGTGGACAAGGTGGCCGTCATAGGGATCTTCCTCTCTCCGGAGATTGAATGCCCGCTTCGGCGCGGGTCATACACGTAACCAGACGACGATCAACCATTATCGGGGATGTATGATATTGTCAAAAATGTTTTGCGCCTCGTGGCGACCGCGGCCGGATACACTACGCCCCGGCGGTCTGGATGGCCGCCGGGGCGTCATGTGTTTCAATATCGGTTGGGACGCCCGAGTGCCAGGCGGAGCGTCTATTTTCCGGCCTCGTCGTCGGGAATGCGCATTCCGTAGAAGGAGCGGTAAATAAACGCGAGGGCCACGACGAACAGGATGCCGCCGATGATCGGCCGCAACAGCGACGTGGGATTGGCCTTCTGCATCGTCACGGCAATCTCGACGGCCAGCAGGCCGAAGAGGGTCGTGAACTTGATGACCGGATTGAGGGCCACCGACGAGG
>JAMCWS010000058.1:18118-35221 GCA_023480605.1 bacterium | reverse complement strand
TCATGTGCCACCCCACCGAAGCCGAGGGGTCGGGCTCGGGCTCGGGCTCGGGGTCGGGGTCGGGGTCGGGGTCGGGGTCGGACTCGGTGTCGGGCTCGGGGTCGGCGTCGGCGTGGGGGTAGGCGTCGCCGTCGGCATGGGCGTCGGCGTCGGGCTCGGGGTTGGCGTCACCGAGCTGACGACCTGGAACGATTGCGTGGTGCTGGCCACCGTTCGCCGATTGGCGACGATGTTGACCGTGGCGCGCCAGGTTCCCGTCCGCGACCGCGATGAGATCGTGAACGTGTATGTGACGTGGGTGGAATCCACCTTCGTCATCCGGCGGCGGTCGACCACCCGCGATCCGCGCGCGTCATATACCGTTAAATAGGCGGAATAGTATCCGCTCAGATTGGACACCGTGCCCTCGACGGTGACATTGCGGCCAAGCACGGCCGGCACGGGCGTGACGGTCACCACCACCGTTGGCCGGGAGCCATAATCGCCGTCTGAACGGTCGTCGTCGTCATCCGCTCGAACCGACTGGCCAAGCGCGATGGCGAAGATGAGTAGGAGGGCGAAGATTGTTTTTTGCGTCATGCGAAACTCCTTTTTGAGATGACTTCACAATCAGACAGATTTATCTCAATATATCGTGATCTTAATGTCGTCAACTCGATAGATGATTTTTATATCAGCATCTATCGATTCTTCATGAATCAGCGCAACTCTTTATATATCAGTTATTTGCGAGATAACAACGATGGTCGAGCAACCGGATGATGTACAAAAAGGAACCCGAACCGCATGGATTCGGGCCTGCCTATGGGTGCCTTCACACAGGTTGTTCCAACCCGTCAGCGCGATGTAGGGCCGCCGGTTTCTCTCATTCGCTCGACAAGTGGCGCCAGACGCTCGAGCGCCTCGCGCCAACGGCCTTGATAAAGATCCTCCTGCGCCCGCACGCTCTCCCCATGCACTCGGGCGCGTTCGGCGTCGGACAAACCCGCTGAGGGCGCCCGCAGGCGTATCCGCTCCAGGATGGCCTCGAGTCGGTCGGCTTCGTCGCACGGCAGGGGCAATCGCGCCTGAAGCGGCGGAAACGGTCCGAACGGACGGCTCGGCGGACGCTGATACCAATAGGCGACGCTCGAGTAGTCGTTTTCGTAGTTGTTGGCGTGCCCGTGCTCGATCGTCACCCTCAGGCTCCGGCGAAACCGGATCGGGTCATGGACATACCATCGATACATGGTGTTGTTGCGCGAGTGGTTGGCGTTCTGCACCGTCGCGAAACCGGTGTACGGGCCCGCATAAGGACGGTTGGGGCAGGCGCCCCCGCCGAAAATCTCCTCGGTGCCCGTGCCGTGGTAACGGGGCGGAAACGGCTCGCCGTCGACGAAGAGCATGTCGTCGCCCTCGCCCCACCATTGCCCCGCAACGTTGTCGACGTGCAACAGCATCCCCGCCAGTTGCCCCGTCCCTTCCGCGTCGAGTATGACATAATTATCCGCGCCGGTAAGGTTGATCCCCTCCCAGCACGGAATGTTCGCGCGTTCCGCGTCGGCGCTTCGGGTCGGACATTCGCGCCGCCATATTGCGTGAAAGCGGCCGATTTCGTCAGGCAGGGGTTGATCGTATCGCTCGTATTCGATGTGATACCAGAAATGCCCGCCGGCGAAGGGACGGTCGCCTTCATGAGTCAGCGTGATGCGCGCCCCGCGCGAAAACGGCATCGGAAAATAACAATTGAATCCAAAACTCAGATGCGCGCCGAGGTTGACCGTCAGCATTTGCGAGGCGAAGGTTGGGATAATGCAATTGGCCGCGCCGAAAAAATCGCCCAGCGGCGCCTCGACGGCCGGCGCCGTGACGCCGTCCCAATACATCCGCAGGACGGCGCGCCGCAGGTCCAGGCGCGGATGCAAAATGGTCGTCCAGTAAAAATGCGTGATACAGCCGGGTCCGTCGACCTCGAACAGCGTCGCCGTCTGCCCGGGATCGATCCGAATGTTGTCGTCGTTGCCGCCCGTGCGATCCCAACTCGATGCCCGTCGGGTTGTGGCCTCGCGGATGGTGAACAGGTTGCGCAGCGGACTGGTTTCCAGGATGCCGTGGTTCATGGTCGATTCTCCGTGATCAGCGCCGATATTTGAGTCCCTCGCGCACCAGCGCCTCGACGCTGGCGCCCACGCCCAGGGCGTCCAGGGCCAGGCCGACGGCCCGGCGCGCCTGGGCCGGGCGTACTTCGAGCGCTTCGAGCGCGGCGACGGCGTCGCGGGCCGCTTCGGTGGGCAGCGGCGTCTCCGCGGCGACGGCTTGTTGCAATTCCTCGGGAGCCAACCCCTCCGCCAGGCGCGTCACGCGCCCCTTGAGTTCCAGGAGCAATTTTTCAGCCATTTTCTGGCCGATGCCCTTGACGCTCTTGAGATGCCGGACATCGCCGGTCATCGTCGCCTGGATGATTTCGCCCACCGTGAGCGACGAGAGAAGCGCCAGGCCGATCGCCGGCCCCACCCCCGATATGCCGATGAAAACTTCGAACACTTCGCGTTCGTGACGGGTGAGAAATCCGAATAGTCGCAAAACGTCCTCGCGAACGTAAGTCAATACCCACAGGGCCGTCTCGGCTCCCGGCTCGCCGACTCCCCGGAGCGTCGTCGCCGGCACGGTCAGGCCGTAGCCCACGCCCCCGACGTCGAGTACCAGGTGGTTGTCGCCCTTTTCGAGCAATATGCCGCGCAGATATTCGATCATCGCCTGCGTCCGCTCGCGTTTTCCGTGTGTGGGGCGGCCGGTCACGTCCCCCGGCGTTCCGATCCGCCCCGACTATTGCCTTCGCGCCGTCGAATGTCAAGCATGCCCACGGCGGCGCCGACCTTTACGCACCTCGTGCCACAACCGCAAAAAAATCCCCGGCTGGTTTCCGGCCGGGGATTCGTGATGAATCGAATGACTGGCGTCGCTTAACTGCTCACCAGGCTGATCATGTCGAACATCGGCATAAACATCGAGATGACGATGAAACCCACGACCACGCCCAGGAAAACGATAAGGAGCGGCTCGATCATCGACGTCAGGCCGGCGACCGCCGTGTCGACCTGGTCTTCGTAGAAATCGGCAATCTTGGCCAGCATGCTTTCCAGTGCGCCGGTGCGCTCCCCGACGTCGATCATGCGGACGACCATCGGCGGAAAAACCTCGCTCTCGCGCAGCGGGCCGGCGATCGATTCCCCCGCCTGGATCGAGGCGCGCGTCTTGATCACCGCTCCCTCGACGATGACGTTGTTGGCCGTCTTGGCGACAATATCCAATGCGTTGAGGATGTTAACCCCCGAGCCGATCAGCGTGCCCAGCGTGCGGGTGAAGCGAGCCACGGCCACCTTGAGAAACAACGGCCCGAAGATCGGCATCTTGAGTTTGAACGAATCGAGCAGATACCGCCCGCGCGATGTCCTTCCCGCCCAGATGACCGACCCAATCACGATGACCAACCCGGCCAGGGCGATGATGTAATTGTGTTGCAGAAACGTTGAGATCGTGACGGTGATCTGGGTGGGCAGGGGAAGCTGTCCGCCCAGGTCGGTGAATATCCCCGAAAAGACCGGCACGACCTTGACCAACAGGAAGCAGGTGATGCCGATCGCCACCGTGGTGACGACCGTGGGATACATGACCGCCGACTTGATCTTGCGCTGGATCGAGGCCACTTTTTCCAGGTAAAGCGCGATCTGGTCCAAAATGGTGTCGAGCATGCCGGCCGCTTCGCCGGCCATGACCATCGAGAGAAAAAAGGTGTTGAATACGCGCGGGTGCTTGTTCATCGCCTCGGTGAGGCTGGCGCCCGTCTGCACGTCGCGCTCGATCTGGCGCATGACCTGCTGCAGGGCGCGTTTTTCGGCCTGTTCGGACAGGATGTTGAGCACCTCGAGCAGCGGCAGGCCGGCGCGGATCATCGTGGCGAACTGGCGCGACATGATGACCATGTCCTCCAGCTTGATCTTGCCCCCTTTGCCTTTGATTCGGCTTTTGGATCGCCCGGCGGCGCCACCGACCTCGATCGACGTGGGAACGAGTCCCTGGTCGCGCAGCATCCGGGCCAGCGTGTTCTGGTTTTGGGAATCGGCCCGTCCCTTGATGATCTCGCCCCGTGCGTTGCGGGCTGCGTATTGGAAGGTTGGCATGGTCGGACGTCCTTCGTGTCACTACAGAGATGTGGTAAGTGCCCCCTCGGCGTTCCGGAGCAGGCTCACCGCGTGCCCCGTGCTATTTATCCGTCTCCTTGAACGTATCCGCGACAGTGGCCGTGACCACTTCGCCGATGGTTGTGCGGCCCTCGAATATCTTGTGCTGGCCGGCTACGCGAAGGGTTTCCATGCCGCTGGCGATCGCCATCTTTTTGATCTTGTTGGTTGGCGCGCCCATGATGACCGCGTCACGCAGATCCTCGTCCATGACCAGCACCTCGTATAGGGCCACGCGCCCGCGGAAACCCGTGCCGTTGCAGTTGCCGCAGCCGCTGCCCTGGAAAAAAACGGCCCCTTCGCGCGGCTCGATCCCCACCGAGGCCAGCACCTCGGGCGTGGGAATCACCTCCTGCCGGCACTCCAAGCAGATGCGCCGCACCAACCGCTGGGCGACGATCATGTTGAGCGAGGCCGTGACCATGAACGGCTCGACGCCCATGTTGGTGAGGCGATTGATCGAACTGGGCGCGTCGTTGGTGTGCAGCGTCGAAAGCACCAGGTGGCCCGTCAACGCGGCCTTGACGCCGATCTCGGCCGTCTCCAGGTCGCGAATCTCGCCGACCATGATGATGTCGGGGTCCTGGCGCAGGAAACTCTTCAGACCATCGGCGAACGTCAGGCCGATGTCGGGCCGCGCCTGGACCTGGTTGATGCCCAGGAGCTGATACTCGACCGGGTCCTCGATGGTCATGATGTTCTTGGTCGGGTCGTTGATCGTGTTGAGCGCCGAGTAGAGCGTGGTCGATTTGCCCGAACCGGTCGGGCCGGTGACGAGGATCATCCCCCAGGGCTTGCGGATCTCGCGTTCGAATTTATCCAGAATTTGCGGCTCGAATCCCAGGTCCGTCAGGCGCTGCAGGTTGCTTTGCTCGAGAATACGGATCACGACCTTCTCGCCGTTGGCGATCGGGCAACTGCTCACGCGGAAGTCCACCGAGCGATTCTGAATGCGCACCTTGAAACGACCGTCCTGGGGCAGGCGCTTCTCGGCGATGTCCAGGTCCGAAAGGATCTTGATGCGCGAGATGATGGCGTTCTGGAATTTCTTGGGCGGCGGGGCCATCTCCTGCAAGACGCCGTCGACGCGATAGCGCAGGCGCAGCGAGCGCTCGTAGGGCTCGATATGGATGTCGCTGGCCCGCATTTTCAACGCTTCCGAAATCATCAGGTTGACGAGTTGCACGACCGGCGCATCGTCCGCTTGCAGGCTCAGGTCATCGCCGTTTTCGTCCGGGGATTCGTCCTCGATCGTGACCTTCTTTTCCGCCCCGGCGATGTCCTGGTCGGTGATGTCTTTGAGCGCCTCCTCGAAATTATCTTCCTTTCTGTCCGGATAATACTTGAGGATGGCCTCCTTGATGTCGGATTCGAAGCTGATGACGGGTATAATCTGGCAATGCGTCAATAATTTGAGTTCGTCGAGCAGGTAGATGTTGGATGGATCGGCCAGGGCGATGGTAAGCGTGTCGCCGGTCTTGTCCACCGGCACGATCCTGTATTTGTGAACCAGTTCCTCGGGGATGCTTTCCAGCACTTCGGGGTCGATCTCATAATGGGAAAGCGTGATGAACGGAACGTTGAGCTGCTTGCCGAGCGTGGCGGCGACTTCCCACTCCGAAGCCTTGCCCATGTCGATCAACAGGCGGCCCAGGCTGAGGCCCGTTTCGGTTTGCCGCCGCAACGCCAGTTCCAGATCGTGCGCGGAGACGATACGATCCTCGATCAGCAGCTCGCCCAGGCGTTTTTCCATGGCAGTGGGCATCGCGGGGTCGGGAACTCCTTCAGCAAGAACTCTTAAGCAACGCACGGGCGCGAACGAACCGGAATTCTATAAACTTATCCCCGAAATTATCGGGCACATCGATGCGCCTGGAGCCGCCTGGATCCATCGGCTCTATGGTTAATTAACGGGTGAATCCGGCCAAAACATTAGGCTGAAAAACGAGACCTGTTGCATTTCGGGTATCACCGGTCGCACCCAGAACGAAACCGCCTCGATCCGGGTAAGGCGAGTGCATTCAACAATTTGATGGCCCGATTGCCCTTCGCGAGCCGGGCCGCCCGCCTTCGCGGCGCGGCGCGGTGTCCATAAAACCGGACGCGCCGGCGGAACCTGTCGGTTCTTCGGAGGCAATGGATACGGCGCTTTCGGGCGGGTGCGCGAAATTCGGCGGCGCCCCCCCGTCTTTTTCGCGAAAACACCTGTTGATTTTGGGGAAAAAAGACGCCAGAATCTCGCTTTGAAATGGCATGGGACCGGTGATCCGCAATCACTCCCTGCCACGGACTCAACCATCGATCGTTGAGTCTGGGCGAACGCCCGCGGGTTGACCCGCGCCCGGCGCCGACGGCGCGCGGCGCGGGCTTCAGCCGTTGTTTTATCGGGTATTCTTTAGAACAAGAGGCCTGGGTTGACAATGCCTGCGCACCGAAACCCGAACCCGATGCCGATTATCTCCTTGGTTCAGATCTCCCACTTTGCACCCCCGGGCGATTGATTGCCCCCGGGCGACTGGTCGCCCGGCCCTCTCCCTCAAGGAATCCATCACGAGCGATCCAGCACCATCCAGGCCAGGGGGCCCCATCGGGACCCGGCGTTTCGAGTGAAACGCCGGCCCCGGTGATCGACTGTTGGGAAAGCGCTGTAGAGTCTATGTTAAAACAAACACCGAACACCGATCTCGCCCGCAAGCTTGCCGAAGAAGCCATCCGCGCCGAAGAACTGCTGATCTGCACCGATACCGACATCAACCGGCAGGGGCGCTACGAGAAACAGTGGCTCACAGTCACCAGGGAGCAGGTGCTGGTTTTTTCCAACGGCAGCCAGCCCCGCAAATTATTCGCCCTGCCCATCAAGGACGCAAGCGAGTTCCGTTGCCAGCACGTCATCGGCTCGGGTCTGCTCCAGGTGCGCGTCAACGGCATGTACGTCGACATGCTGCGTTACAGCAACCGTCTTTCCGACCGTTTCGGCAAGGTGGCGCGCAAACTCGACCGCTTTCTGCAGGGCGAGCCGATCGTCATCCATCCCGAGGATGAGGTCGACCCCCGGCGCTGCCCCAAATGTTCGATGATGCTCGAATTCCCGGGCGATGTCTGCCCCCGTTGCGTCGACAAGGGCGCCGTGCTGGCGCGCATGTGGAAGCTCATGCGCCCCTACCGCAAGGCGGCCGTGGTGATGATGCTCCTGCTCCTTGTCGGCATCTCTCTCGACCTCGTCTCTCCCCAGTTGACCCGCTTCCTCGTCGACAAGGTGCTGACGAAGCCTGCCGGCGTGACCGGCGACATCGAATCCGGTTCGCTCGCCAGTCAGACGCAGCTGCGTCTGCTCCTGCAATTGGTCGGCGTGCTGGCCGGCGTCCAGATCATGCGCATGATTGTCAACATTCTAAACGGCCGCCTGGGCTCGCGCATCGGCACGTCCGTCACCTTCGACATGCGCGCGCGCCTTGTCGAACACCTTCAGAAACTTTCCGTGGCCTACTACGATCGTCAGCAGGTCGGCTCGCTGGTGGGTCGCGTGGCCTACGACACCGAAGCCCTTCAGGGCTTCGTCGGCCAACTGACCGGCGGCTTTCTCTTCCAGTTGCTCATGGTCATCGGCGTGGGCATCATGATGTTCACCATCAATGCCAAGCTGGCCATCTTCACGCTGATTCCGGCGCCGCTGGTGGCCATCGGCAGCTTCACCTTCTGGCGCCACATCTACCCCCGTTATTACCGTTTCTGGGACGCCACCAGCAAACAGGCCGGCATGCTGTCGGGCACCCTGTCGGGCATCCGGGTGGTCAAGGCGTTCAGCCAGGAAGAGCGGGAGATGAACCGTTTTAACGCCGTCAGCGACCACCTGCGCCGCAGCCGCCGCAACGTCGACATGGCCACGGCGACCTTCAACCCGATCATGGGCCTTATTTTCCAGTTCGGCGGCTGGATCGTCTGGTTCATCGGCGGCCGCGACGTGCTCCACACCCAGATGACCCTCGGCAGCCTGATGGCCTTCCTCGGCTACCTGTGGATGTTCTACGGCCCGCTGGGCACCCTCACCCAGTTCACCAACTGGCTGACCCAGTTCGTCACGCAGGCCCACCGGATCTTCGAGATCCTCGACACCCCCGTCGAAATCACCGACGAGGAAAAGCCGATCGACCTGGGCCAGATCAAGGGCGACATAAAATTCGAGAAAGTCTCTTTCGGCTATAACCGCCACGCTCCCGTCCTGCGCGACATCGACCTGCAGATCGCCCCCGGCGAGATGATCGGCGTCGTCGGCCGCAGCGGCTCGGGCAAGACCACCATCGTGAACCTAATCTGCCGCTTCTACGACGTCAACGAGGGCCGCGTACTCATCGATGGGGTCGATGTGCGCAAGCTTTCGCGCGAGGCCCTCACCCGCCAGGTGGGCGTCGTGCTCCAGGAGCCTTTCCTCTTCCGCGGCAGCATCTGGGAAAACCTGGTCTACGGCAAGCCCGAGGCCACCCCCGAGGAAGTCATCGCCTCGGCCCGGGCGGCCAACGCCCATGAGTTCGTCATGCGCGCGGCCCATGCCTACGACACCTGGGTTGGCGAACGCGGCGCCGGACTCTCGGGCGGCGAGCGCCAGCGCGTCGGCATCGCCCGCGTGCTGCTGACCGACCCGCGCATCCTCATCCTCGACGAGGCGACCTCGAGCGTCGACGCCGAAAGCGAGGCCGCCATCCAGGCCGCCCTGGCCGAGGTGGTCAAGGGCCGCACGACCATCGCCATCGCCCACCGCCTCTCCACGCTGCGCAATGCCAACCGCATCCTGGTCATCGACAACGGCCGCGTCGTCGAGACCGGCACCCACGAGAGCCTGGTTGAACTGGGCGGTCTTTACGCCCGGCTGGTTAAAATCCAGGGCCAGATGACCATGCCGACCGTCGAGCGGCTCGTCAAGGAATCGGCCTTGCGCGAGGACGCCGACCTGCCCCTGTCCACCGGCGGCCCGCTGCCCGACATCCGCAGCCACCACCCCCGCTGGCTGACGCCCGACGTCGCCAACATCCACGTCGGCAACCTGGGCGCCCTGCACGTGACGGTGCGTGACGAGATGACCTACGGCGGCATATTCGCTCTACGCTGCATGCCGGTCAGCCACCCGTGGCAATACGTCTCGCTGCGCTACCTCAACGAGGAAAAGCGCGAGATCGAGGTGGGCCTGCTGCGCAACCTGTCCGACTGGCCCAAGGATGCCCAGGAACTGGTGCGCATGTCGCTGGCGCAGCGCTACCTGGTGCACGAAATCCAGTCCATCAAGAGCATCGAATTTTTCAACGGTTATCTCCACTTCGTCGTCGAGACCGACCTGGGACCGATGGAGTTCATCATGCGCTGGCAGTCGCACCGCGCCCAGGACTACGGCCCCTCGGGCAAGATGCTCATCGACACCGAGGAAATCCGTTTCCTGGTGCCCGACGTCAACCGCCTGCCCGAAAAAGAACGTGCGGTCTTCACGCGGTATATTTATTGGTAAACGCGGCTCATACACGACTCGCCAGCCGGGTCGCGCGATTCGTTTCAGGATATCACAAGGGGACAGGCGTGTGTTGCCGCGCATCCCTCCGGTGTGAACTCGCCGATTCACTCCGCGTTCGGCATTCCAAGTCCTTGACATTAATTAACCCAACCGTAATAGTTTGATCCGAACGTCTTGTGAGCAGCGCATCCGCCCAGGTGGCGACACACAGGCCGGATCCATCGCCTGGCGTCGCATGGGCATAACCTCCGGGAGGGTATCAGACATGACTGACACGGTGCGAATCGGCCTCATCTGCTGCGGTGGCATCAGCCAGCGGCACGTGCAATGGCTGCTCGAAAAATCCGAATGCGAAATCGCGGCGCTGTGCGACGTGGCCGAGGCCGCCGTGCAGACGCGCCTCGGCCACGTCCGCCAGATTCGGCCCTCCGCCGCGCCGCGCCTCTGCGCCGACTGGCGCGAGGTGGTGGGCGACCCGGCCCTCGACGCCGTGGCCGTGCTCCTCCCCCATGCGCTGCATTACCCCGTCGTCAAGGCCGCCCTCCAGGCGGGCAAGCACGTCCTCGTCGAAAAGCCGATGGTCACCCAGACGGCCCACGCCCTCGACCTGGTCGCCGAGGCCGGCCGCGCCGGCCGCCTGCTGGCCATCGCCTACCAGCGGTCCTATCTGCCCGAGTATTGCTATGTGCGGCGCATGATCGAGACGGGCGAACTCGGCGCCATCCGGTTTATTACGGGCCATCTCGAACAGGCCTGGTATGCCAGCTTCCGCGCCGCCGGATCGAGCGGCTCGTGGCGCAACCAGCCCGACCAGGCCGGCGGCGGCCAACTCGTCGACACCGGCAGCCACACCGTCGCCGCCATGCTCCAGGTCACCGGCCTGGCGCCCGAGGAGGCCTTCGCGTTCATCGACCGCTGCGGCCTGGCGGTCGATGTCGACACGGCGGCGGTGATCCGTTTCACGGGCGGGGCCATCGCCTCGCTCAGCATCGGCGGCTTCGGCCACAGCGTCACCGAAGTCCTGCGCGTCGTGGGCGACAAGGCCAGCGCCCGCATCTTTTTCCGCACCGTGCGCGAGCAATCCCTCGAAGTGAACGGGCAGATCGTCGACGCCAAGGCCGCGATCCCCCTCTCCAACCCCGACGCCAATTTCGTGGACGCCATCCTGGGCAAGACGCCCATCGGCGCCGATGGCCAGCTCGGCGTGCGGACGGCGCAGTTAACCGAAGCCATTTACAAATCGGCGCGCACAAACGCTCCCGTGCGGATCGAGTGATTGGGCTTCTTGGTCCATCAGTCCCTGTGAAATTGGATTGAATCCCGCATGTTTGATGAAGGATCGAGATTCGGCTAATCGATCGCCGTTTTTCGTGTTTTTTCGTGTCATTTCGTGGCTAAATCGCTTTTTTCGGCCAAACGGCTTTCATCCGCCGTGCGGCGAGTCGAGTCAATACGCGAAAGATTCTCATGCCGACCAAGTCCGAAGTCTCCTCGATCCTCGAAAAAACGCAGACCTACCTGACGGAGGTTCTACTACCCTTCTGGATCGAGCGGTCGCCCGACCCCGAATGGGGCGGTTTCCTGTCGCACTTCGATTCCCATGGCCGCTCCACCGGCGAAACAACCAAGACTTTTCTCATGCAGATCCGCATGCTTTACACGATGTCCAGCGCTCACCGGGCCGGCTACGGTCTGGGCCGCTGCGGCGATCTGGCCCGCATGGGCGCGGAGTTCATCCTCGAACACTACTGGGACCGCGAGCACGACGGCTGGTTCTGGATCGCCGACCGCCAGGGGCGTCCGACCTGTCTCGACAAGGTCGGCTACGGCCATTCCTTCGGTGTCTACGCATTCAGCGAATATGCCCTGGCCACGGGCGACGAGCGTGGCCGCGAGGCCGCGCTGCGCAGTTACGACGCCGTCTGCCGTCACATGCTCGATGGCCGTCATGGCGGATTCATCGAGCTCTTCCAGCGCGACTGGACGCCGCTGCCGGGGTCCACATCCGGCGGCGACCGCAAGTCGTTCGACGTGCACATGCACATGATGGAAGCCTTCACCACCCTCTACGAACTGACCGGCCGACCGAGCCACCGCCGCCGCCTGCTGGAAGTCATCGACCTGATCCTCACCCGGATCCTTCACCCCGAAAACGGCTTGGGCGTCACCCAGTTCGCCTACGACTTCACGCCGCTGCCCGCCATCATTTTCGACACCACCTGGGGCCGCGACGCGCCCCCGCCGGGCGGGTGGCCCGCCAAGCCGCTCGATCAAACATCTCCCGGCCACAACGTCGAGTTCGCCTGGCTCCTGCTTCACGCCGCCGACGTGCTGGGCGTCCCGCGCGCGCAGTTCGCGACGGTCGTCCGCCGGTTGTGCGATCATGCCGTCGCCTACGGCATCGACGGCGAGTTCGGCGGCGTCTATGCCGACGTGCCGATGGACCGGCCGACCACACTGACTGAAAAGCAGTTCTGGCAGCAAGCCGAGGTGCTTATCGGCATGCTTGACGCCTGTCTGTTGCTCGGTGACGAGAATTACTGGCGGGCTTTCCGCAACGTCTACGACTTCGTGTTCACGAAATTCGTGAACCTTGCGGGGGGAGGCGAGTGGTATGAGCGCCTGGACCGGCAGGGCAACGTCATCGACGGTGCGCTCGGTCACCACTGGAAAATCAGTTACCACACCGTCCGTTCGATGATTCAGGTGATCGAACGGCTGCGCAAACTCACCGAACGCTGACCGCCCGCCGCCGCGCACCCGCGTGCGTTGGTCGATGCCGCCGACCTGGAGACGCGTTATCTTCAACGGTTTGCCCTTTTTCCCCTTGCCCGGCGAAGCCGCAACCGAAAGCCGTGGATTCCATTTCGTCAGTGCCGGAAATCATCCGGGCGTCGGTGGTGGATCATGGCGCATTCATACCGTTTCAACGACATGCCGAAAAGGGGGGACAAGTCATTGATACGGTTGCCATCGGCCAGCGTCTTCGTATTGCGCTCTACGCGATGACCCGTTCCCGCCGGTCCTTGCCGATTTCGCGATCCGTTATTTTTTCCCCACGCCAACGTCCTCTGGTTCAACGCTTCGCATTTGCTGCCCGCCATCGCCCTCCGTGATTGCAGAATGGCTTGATTTGTGATTAAAATTCGGAAATTCGCGAAGGGCGATTCCCGCGGCCTTCGGTCGGGGGGGATCGGGGCGGAAAACCCTATGGAGCAGTCTTCTTGCACGATTCGGCGCGGATGCGCGGCCGACATGGACGCCATTGTCGATTTGTGGGGCCTGATGATGAAGGAACACATGGCGCGTGACCCCCGCGTCCGCCTCACCGACGGTGCGCTGGTGTCATACCGGGCTTATGCCAGCCAGCATCTTTCGGGCGCCGATTCTTACCTGCGGGTGGCCGAAGTCAATGAGCGGCTGGCCGCGTTTTGCCTCCTATCCATCGTCCGCAATCTGCCGATGTTCCTGCCGCCGCGTTACGGCTATCTCTCGGATCTGGTGGTGGCGCCCCCCTACCGCCGCCGGGGGATCGGGCGGGCGATGATGGAGGACGCCGGCCGCTGGTTGCGGGCCCGAAACGTCCACTCGGTGCAACTCCAGTATTATCACGACAATCGCGCCGGCCGGCAATTCTGGGAAGCGATGGGTTTCCAGCCCTACTACACCCGGATGTGGCTCGACATGAATGCCTGAATGCCCCCCGGAGCGCCCGCGCCCGGCGAGCCGCCCCGATGGCTCCGGCCCCCTCAGGCGGCCGTGAATGAACCCGTGTTAAAGAGAGTGCCGGCTACGGTCTGACATGACGTTCGTTCCCCTCTTCTGCCAGTCGCATCACAGCCCGCGCGGCGTCGCCGCGCCGAGTGATCTGGTGCGTCGCGCCCGCAGCCTCGACTATCATACGCTGGGGTTATGCGACGAGGCCACGATTGCCGGTTTCTCGGAATTCGACGAGGCCGCCGCCGCGCACGGTATCCGGCCCGTCTTCGGTTGCCGCCTCTTCATGGAAGGCCTGGCCTTTGCGGGGGAAGTGTTTCCGACCGATTTTCTGATCGAAACCGAACAGGGTTATCGCAACCTCGTGCGCCTGCTGACCCGCTATCACAACCACGGCCTCGGCGAGCCGCGTCCCCTCACGGCCACCGACATGGGCGAACTCGTCCAGGGGTTGGTCGCCGTCATCCCGCCCGACGGCGAGATGGTCCGCCTGGTCGCCCTGCGCGACCGCGCCAGGACCGAGGCTTATCTTAAGCGTCTGGTCGAATTGTTTCCAATGGGGCCGACCTTCGGGATCTCCTCGGCCGACATGGAGGGCGCCGGACTCATTCATCGCCTGGCGCGCTTCATCAACGCCCGTGCGCTTGGGGGAACTCCGGTGCGTTACCCCGAGCCCGGCGACGCCGCCGCCGAGACCTTCCTGGCCAACCCCGGCCAGGCGCCCGGGCGTTCGTTTCACCCCCTGCCCGATTTAAAGGGATTACCCGCCCTCTGGCCTGAAGTCGATGTGCTCGCTCGCTGGAAGGGCGATCTCGAGGAGCTTCCCCACGAGGCAGGCAACGTGGCGCGCCGCTGTACCTGGCGGCCGGGCTGCATCCGCCGCGCCTTCCCGACGCTCGACCTGGAGCGGGGATTCGACCCCAATTCCTATCTGTTCGACCTGGTGATTCGCGGCGCCACCCAGCGCTACGGCGAGATCAACGAAGCCCGCAAACAGCGCATCAATCGCGAACTCGAGGAAATCAAGGCCAGCAACCTGGCCCCCTACTTGCTGCTTTGCCACCAGATCGCCGGGGCGCTCGACGAACAAGGGATTTCGCGCGGCGTGGGCCGAGGGCGTCTCGTTTCCTCGATGATCGCCTACTGCCTGGGAATCTCGCGCCTGGACCCGCTCAAATACAACCTGCTTCCCAAAACCCTGATGGTCGAGGGCGAGAACTACCCGCCGATCCACATCGAGGTGCCCCGCAACGGCGCCGCGCGTCTGCTGGCCTGGCTGCGCGAAACCTACGGCGAAGATCACCTGGTCGAAATCGGCCGCGTCCAGGAGACCCGCCGCGATCAGATGATCAACGATCTGGCCCAGTGGGCCGGGATGACGGACGACGAGCGGCGCCTGGCCCACCGTGAAAAAGCCCGCCTGCGCTCCGCCGGCGCCGCCCAGCGTCTGGGCGAATTGGCCGAGGGCGCCCGTTCACGCCGGTGGCGCGACCCCGCCTTCCTGGGCGACCTTGCCGCGCGCCTGGCGCCGCGACCGCGGGGTTGGGTCGGACATGGCGATCGCTACGCCTTGTGTGGCGAGCCGCTCGAATGCGTCGTCCCCTGCCTGCGTTCCACTCAAGATCGGCCCGTCAGCGGCCTCGAGGAGCGGGCCATCGACCGGCTCGGTCTGGCCCGCATCGTGTTCGTTCCCCACGGCCTGCTCGACATCCTCGACCAGGCGATGCGGGCGGCGCGGGCGCAAAATCCCTCGCTGGACTTTCGGGCCATCCCGCTCGAGGACCGCGCCACTTTCGAATTGCTCGGTCGCGGCGACACAAGCGGCATCCCCCCGCTCGAGGGGGTGACCCTGCGTTGCCTGTTGCGGCGCACTCCGCCCGGCAATCTACTGCAACTGCTGCGCACCAAAACCGAGGCCCGGCGGCGCGGGGAAGGGGAGCGCCCGCCCGAAGTGAGCGACGAGTTGCCCGACGTGCTCCTGTCCTACCAGTGCGCCTACCTCAAGACGAACTATCCGCTGGCGTTCTACGCCGCCGCCATCGGCACGGCCATCGAGCAGCACGAAAATCCCGTCGTCCTGGTCCGCGAGGCCCGCCGCGCCGGCTTCGACGTCCACCCGCCCGACATCAACCTGAGCGACTGGGGTACGAGCGTTCACGGCGGCATCATCCGGCTGGGTCTTTCCACGGTGCGCAACTTCGGCCGCAAGGCCTGGGAAAACGTGCAGTCGGTGCGCTCGGGAGGCAATTTCACCTCGCTGGCCAACTTTTGTGAGCGGGTCGACACGCGCATCATCAACCTCAAGATCCTGCGCTCGCTCATCACCGCCGGGGCGATGGACTGCCTGGATGAAAACCGCGCCAGCATGGACGCCGTCGTCTCGCGCCTTCAGCGGCAGATGCGCGAACGCGAGGCCGAGGCTGCCCGCGCCCAGGCCCAGGCCACCCTTTTCGACCTCGAGGCATGGGCCGCCGAGCAAAAACCGCGCGAAGCCGAGGTCGAATCGATCGACGAGTGGAATCCCTGGGAAAAACTCGAACGTGAGGCCGATGCGCTGGGTTTTCATCTGTCGGTCGATCCGATTCATCGTTTCAAAATCGCCCTCAGCCACCTGGTCCCCCTGCAGGTCGACGCCCTGGCCGCGCGCCACATCGGCAAAGCGATCCGCGTCGCCGGCCTCGCGGGGGGGGATCGAGCGCGTCAGCCCCCTCATCGAACACGAAGGCGACCTGCTCATGGATCTGGAGGGATTGCCCATCCTCATCCCGCAACCGCTGGCGGCGGTCTCGGGCTATTGCCTGGAGCCCGCCACCGAAGTGCTGCTGGCCGGCCGTCTGCGCCGCGGCGCCGGTTACGTTTACCTCGAAGCCGACGGCATCTGGCGTCTGGCCGACCTCGAGGATCAGGCCACCAAGGTGGGAGCGATCGAGCTGGTGCTGACGGGCGAGAATCGCCGGACCTTGAGATTGCTGATCGAACTCCTGAGGCATTTTCCGGGTAATACGGAAATCCGCCTGAGCGGTTACGGCGAACGCAAGGGCTGGACCTGGCGGCGCCTGGTCCGCCTCAAGGTTTTTTTCTGCTCGCCCCTGTTCCAGGGCTTGTGCAAGGTTCTGCCGGCCGACGCCATTAAACTTTACGGCACCGCCGGCGAACCCCTGCTGGTCAAGGCTACGCCGGCGGCGGAGGAGGGCGAGGATCCCCCCGGCGACGACGGTCGCCTCCCCCATACCGGTCCCGAGCACGGCGGCCCCAGCCGCGAAACGGCCGGCAGCCAAGCCCTCGAGTGACCCGCCCCCGCCCTCTGAACGGGCGTGGTCGTCCTCTGATCAGCCACCAGGCGATCGTCAACCTGATCGCCAGCACCACGACATGTGCGGGGTTGATTGTCAAGGCGGCCTTGAACGCCACCCATTACGACACGGCCAGCAAGGTGAGCGACGAGGAACTGGCCCGCCTGCGTCTGTAGCGCCGCAAATTTCACGGCGATTGGAGCTACACCCTCTTGCCGCGAAAGCAGAACTTGTTCATGTTATTCGTGCGCAGACTATATGTAGATTGCTGATCGAACTCCTGAGGCATTTTCCGGGTAATACGGAAATCCGCCTGAGCGGTTACGGCGAACGCAAGGGCTGGACCTGGCGGCGCCTGGTCCGCCTCAAGGTTTTT
>JAMCWS010000058.1:11191-18108 GCA_023480605.1 bacterium | reverse complement strand
CTGCGTCTGTAGCGCCGCAAATTTCACGGCGATTGGAGCTACACCCTCTTGCCGCGAAAGCAGAACTTGTTCATGTTATTCGTGCGCAGACTATATGTATCTAAATCATCGACCGCTTCGACGTTATTTTTCCGCGCTCGCCCGCATCCGGACGGCCTTTTCATCCATGTCGATGGACCAGATCCATTTTTGAGTGCGGTGGACGATAAAGCACAGGCCGGCGACCATCGCCGCGAGCACCCCAGGCAGAGCCGCCGCGAGCCAGGTTATTCCCCACGCAATCAAGGCCGTGTTAAGCACGATGAGGAGCAGGCGGATTTCGGTCGGGCCGACGCCGAGATAGGTGATCTTGAACTGGCCGGTGGCGCCGTAAGCGAGGAAGGAACTGACCATCATCGCGCCGTAAACGAGCATGAGAAGGTAGAGCAGGTCGCGGGCCGGGCCGGTAAATAAAAACGCATAGCCGACGAAAACGGCGCTCATGAAGATGAAATCCAGGAAGTGATCCATGAAGAACCCCCAGCGGGGGATGCCGGTGTCGCGCCGGCGACCGAGCGCCCCGTCGAACGAGTCGGTGAACCACTGGAGGAAGAGCATCAGCGAGGAGCCCCAGAGCCAGTGGTGATTGCGCCGGGCAAGCCAGCCGAAAACGATGAGGCCGACCGTCCAGGCGATCGTCAAGAGAGTCAGGTGATAGCCCTCGATCCAGGCGGGGAACCGGCCGACGTTGGCCTGAATCACCCGGTGTTCGATCTCGGCAAGCGGCGAGCGCAGGGGAACTTTTTTGTCGCCGGTGAAATTCGGGGATGGAACCATGCGCACTTGCCTCCCGATGGATTCGAGCCGGCCGCGGCCGCCGCGAACGGCAGGGCACGATCGTGCCCGCCATCGTAATCGATCGGTTTCATTTCGCCAACCATTTCGGCACGACGCTCGGCCATTGCGCGTGGATTGTGCGACCAGATGGCGTTTGACGATCAAGCGGGCCGCCGGGGGGTATGCGCGAAAACCATTAAACATTTCCAGTCATGTATTAATTGCTCGACAATTGGCGTCCGTGTGCCAAAGTTAAGGCGGGTGGGCGATCCGTTCGCGCATCGGGGAGCGTGACGGCGATACTTGCGAGGAGATAGTTCAACCATGATAAATCAAGCGCCGATCACGCGGAGTGGCTCATATCTGGACCGGCTTTACGGTCTGGCGGGTAAAACGGCACTGGTCATCGGCGGTGGCGGGGTGCTGGGCGGGGCCATCGGTCGAGGGTTGGGCCTGGCCGGAGCGCGCGTGGCCGTGGCCGACTATTCCGAACCGGCCGCCGTGCGCGCGGCCGCCGAGCTTGCCGGTGCGGGCATCAAGGCGGTGGGGTTGGCGATGGACGCCTCGCACGCCGAGGCGATCCGCGCTGGACTCGACCGCATTGAAGGCGAACTGGGCGAGGTCGACGTGCTGGTTAACGCCGCCGGGGGCAACCAGAAAGGGGCGACGGTCGCGCCGGACCAGGACTTCTTCCGCCTGCCGCCCGAGGCGCTGAAGGGGGTGGTCGAGTTGAACCTGTTCACCGGCGCCGTGCTCCCCTGCCAGATCGTCGGGGAGCGCATGGCCGGGCGCGCCCGCTCCGCCAGCATCATTAACATCTCGTCGTTGGCCGCCCTGCGCCCGCTGACGCGGGTGGTGGGTTACAGCGCCGCCAAGGCCGCGGTCAGCAACTTCACGCAATGGCTGGCGGTTTACATGGCCCGCGACCTGAAGGCTCCCGTGCGCGTCAACGCCCTGGCGCCCGGCTTCATGCTGACCGAGCAGAATCGCTTCCTGTTGACCACCGACGGCACGACCTTGTCGCCGCGCGGCGCGGCCGTCATCGCCCAGACGCCGATGGCCCGCTTCGGCCAGTCCGACGATCTGATCGGCGCCGCCATCTGGCTGGCGGGTGACGCCAGCGCCTTCGTCACGGGCATCGTGCTGCCGATCGACGGTGGTTTTTCGGCTTTTGCGGGAGTATGATCGCCTCGACGCAGAACGACCGACCCGTCCGATTCGCATGACCTGGAAGAAGGCGACGCATCATGGTAGAAAACATCATGGAACTGGCCGCTGCCGACAGTCACGAACTGCTTGATGAAACGCAGATCGAATCGTTCGTCGTCCGCATGGCCGCCGATCCGGTCTTCCGCCGCAAGCGGGTGTTGGCCATTATCCCCGACGACACGCGCACGGCTCCCGTCCCGTTGCTCTTCAGGCTGCTCAATGACCATCTGCGCCCGCGCACGATCCAACTCGACTGGATGATCGCCCTGGGCACGCATCCGCCGCTGCCCGTCGACCGGATCGCCCGTCTGGTGGGAGTGGGGGAGGAGGAGCGCGAGCGGCGCTGGCCCGGCACGCGCGTCATGAATCACGTCTGGGATCTGCCCGGCATCCTGACGACCCTCGGCACCATCCCCGGCGCCGAAGCCGCCGGCCTGACGGGCGGGATCATCCATGAAGACATCGTCGTCCTCATCAACGACCTGATTCTGGACTATGACCTGCTGTTGGTGGTCGGCCCGACGTTTCCGCACGAGGTTGTGGGTTTCTCGGGCGGCAACAAGTATTTCTTCCCCGGCATTTCCGGGGGCGACATGATTAACTTCACCCACTGGCTCAGCGCGCAGTGCACCATCCCGCGCACCATCGGCTTCAAGGACACCCCCGTGCGCCGGGTGCTCGACCGGGCGGCGGCCCTCATCCCGCGCCGGCGCCGCTGCCTGAGCCTCGTCGTGACCAAGAAGGGACTGGCGGGGATGTTCTACGGCGCGCCCGAGGCGGCCTTCGACAAGGCGGCCGATCTGTCGGCGACGCGACACATCGTCACGACCGACCGGCGCTATCACACGATTCTGGCCGAATCGCCGGTGATGTATGACGAAATCTGGACGGCGGGCAAATGCATGTACAAATTGATGTCGGTCGTCGAGAAGGGGGGGCGGCTCATCATCTATGCTCCCCACATCACCGGGATTTCGCGCACGCACGGCGAATGGATGCGCAAGGTCGGCTATCACGTGAAGGACTACTTCCTCGGCCAGTGGGAACGATTCGCGCACGTGCCCGGCTGCATCCTGGCCCACTCGGCCCACGTCCGCGGCTTGGGGAGCTATGAAAACGGCGTCGAGCGCTGCGACACCGACGTCGTGCTGGCCACGGCCATCCCGGAGGAGGAGTGCCGGGCGGTAAATCTCGGCTACATGGACCCGGCCATGGTGGATCCCGGGGCCTACCGGGCGCGCGAGGACGAGGGGATCTTATTCGTACCCCAGGCGGGCGAATACCTTTACCGCCTGCGCGCCGACGAACGACGGGAAGCGTAAATTTGCGAATACAATGACGATTGCGATTACGAGTCATCATGAAGTGGCGCTTCTTCACGAAGGATGAAAATTTTCGATTACGATTACGATCACGATCACGAGCACGAGATGACAAGGAGTGTTGTGTAGATGTCGTGGGCGTTATCGATACCGTAGAATATGGGGAACCGCGGTCCAGGACAAGCTCGCTATGATTTTCATCGTCATGGGCGTCTCCGGATGCGGCAAGACGACCGTCGGCCGGCTCCTGGCCGAGGCTTTGGGGCTGCCGTTTTACGACGCCGATCATTTTCACCCCCCTGAAAACGTCGCCAAGATGAGCCGGGGTATCGCGCTGGACGAGGCCGACCGACTGCCCTGGCTGGAACGGCTGGCTGGGAAGATGGCCGACTGGGAGGCGACGGGCGGGGCCGTGCTGGCTTGCTCGGCGCTCAAGGAGCATTACCGCCGTCGCCTCGGCCTGGGCCAGCCGCATGTACGATTTATCTACTTGAAGGGTTCGCGCGACCTGATCCTGGCCCGGATGCGGGCCCGGCGCGATCACTACATGCCGGCAAGCCTGCTCGACAGTCAGTTTGCGGCGCTCGAAGAACCCGCCGGCGTGCTGACCGTGTCGATCGACGCCTCGCCGGAGCGGATTGCGCAAGACATCCTCGACCGGCTGGGGTGATCCCCGTCGGCCGCCCCCGTCCTGCCGCCGGTCCAATTCTTTGGTGAGGTATTTCTCGTCAGTAATCATTCCCCAATTCCGGCGTTCGGCATACGTGGACGTTCAACGGCTGTGACATCCCGTCTCGAAGGGAGCTTGCACGATGATCAACCGGATAACCGGCCTGGTTGCCATATGCGTTGGTTGCCTGGCGGCGGTCGTCCCGACGTCGACTCGGGCTGAGAGCGTTACGATCGCCGGGCAGGGGGTGACGCTCAGTGTCAACCGCACCGTGGCCGACGGCAGGGCCACCTGTTGCCTCGAATCGCTGTCGGGGCTTGGGCAGACGATCCGCTTCGAGCCGCACAACCTTTGGGGGGCGGTGGTCACTGAACCGGGCGCGCCGGCAACCACCAGCACCATCGTGCGCGCCGAGCGGGACAACGTGTTCGGGGCGGGCGCACTGACGCCCCTGCCGGCCGCACAGGTGTCGGTCGTAAAGACATCGCCCCAGTCGCTCGCCGTCCGCTTCCGCGATGTCCCCATGGACGCGACGGGCGGGGGAACGCTCGATTTCGAGGGCTGGTTCCGAATCGAAAACGGCGTCGTGCTGTGCGACTTCGATGCCCGGCTCAAGGGCGATCCCCGCCGGATCGTCGAAAGGGTGACGTTTCCCATTCTCACGCCCCTGCCCCTCAGCCGGCAGACTGATCGCAACGTGCTTTTTTATCCGCTGACGGGCGGCCTGCTGTTGCGCGACCCCTGGCAGGGACTCAAGAGCCGCCACGAAACGAACTATCCCGGCTTTATTGACTTCCAGACGATGGCCTATTACGCCGAGGATGGCACGCGCGGGGGCCTGACGCTGACCGCGCGCGATCCCAATGGTTATTACAAGGATTTCAACGTGCGCCCGGTCAAGGGCGCGCGGGCGTTCGAGATGTCGATCTCGCACGCCAATTATGCGCCCAAGGAACTGGCGGATCGCGCGGCGATGATGGATTCGCTCCGTCGCTTCGACCTGCGCGAAAAGGGGCGTTACACAGTGGCGCTGGCGCCCTTCACGGGCGACTGGATGGACGCCTGCGACGCCTACCGCGTCTGGGCCGAGTCCAGCGGCGCGCCTTTCCTGGCGGCGGGCAAACTCGGCGCGCGCGCCCACCCCTCGCAGGCTGTGATCGGCATCGACTATTCCATTCCCTTCCGGTTCGGCGGCGACCCGATGTCACCCGTGCGATTGGATCCCAACGATCCGAAGAGCGAATGGAGCCAGATCGCGTCGACCCTGGATTTTTTCAATCAGGGCGGGCCGCTGTCCGTCGAGATCGTCCTCATCGGCAATTTCGCCAAAACTACTTTCCAAGGCAATGCCAACGACAACCAAATCATTCCGTTTCGAGACGGGATGGACACCCTGCTGCAAAAACTGCGCCGGCTGGATTGCGTTCGCCAAATCACCAACAATCGCGACATCGGCAACTGGAACGAGCCTGTGTCGGAGGATCCCGAAATGATGTGGCGCGTCGGGATGATCCGCAAGGCCGACGGCAACGTGCGCGTCGTGAATCCGGCGCTCAAGTACCGCACGGCCGTCACCTGCACCGGCGCGCCGTATATCCACGACCGGCGCCTGGCTTTCATGGCGCGCGATTTCGCCCGCTCGAACGCCTCCGGCCGACCGGGCCACAACAATACGGTGCTGGCGGGGAAAGGCTCGCGCGCCGAACCGTGTTACGCGCCGCTCTTCCTCGATCCGAAAGACCTGCCGCTGCACCATCATGACGTCGGCGGGGGCAATTGGAACGCCACCGGATACCGGCGGCTGGTCAACGACGTCCGTGAAAAATTCGCCGACGTCGCCCCCGATTACTACCCCGGCGGCGAAAGCTCCCATGAACAACTTATCGACACCTCGATCGTCTCGGGCCGTATGCGACTGTGGCCGTTCGACCTGACGATGCACGACGAACGCAACTGGATCCCCGGCGCCGAACCCGTCCCGGCATTCACTTACCTGTATCACGATTACGCCGTCATCGGCGAACGCAGCCTGCACCGTCAGGGAGTGGGCAAGGTCTATGCGGATTCGCCTCCCGAGGATATCCGGCGCCGCGTCCGCCTGCGGGGCGCGGAGTCGGTGATCGAGGGTCGGCGGCCGGGCTTCTACCTATTCCTCGACGACGGGACCGGCAGTTCGGCCGCCGATCCCGTCCCGGCGCTGGGCGACGAGGCTTACCGGCGTGAAATGGCCTGGTACCGCGATCTCTATCATTTCCGCCACGACCATCTCGAGTTCCTCGTGTATGGGCGGATGCTTCGGCCGCCGCGCGTGGAATGCGAGCGCCGGAGGATGATCTTCAAGGATTACGGAAAAGACCTGAAACCGAGGACGAAAACCATCGATGTGCCCACCGTGCTCGCCACGGCCTGGCGCAGCCCCGGGGGGCAGGTGGGCGTCGTGATGGCCCGCTGGTCGGACACAAGTCCGGACAAGGCGCTTTTCCGGTTCGACCCGGCGGACTGGAGATTGGAGGCGGGCAAGACCTATCGGTGGGAACGCTATGCGGATGGCGCCTGGAAGACGCTGCCTGAAACGGTGGCAGGCGGCGCGCGTGATGCCGCCGGCCCGGCCGTCGAATTCGCCGCCGGCGAGGTCGGCGCGGCCTTGCGCCTGGCGGCCGACTGACCCCGGCTGACCGTCCGCTGGAAAAACGGCCGGGGTTGTATCCTGACCGCCTGCAACGGCAATATTTATACTTGAGGGTGCCAAATGGCGGAGGGATAATTTATGGTTGGTGCATCGCACCAAACGAGTCGAGGGCGAGAGAATGGGATTGAGGTTGCTTCAAAGGAGGATTACACGATGAAGCAGTGCGCACGATTGATGATGGGGTGTCTGGTGTCGATCATGGTCATCTCGG
>JAMCWS010000058.1:0-11181 GCA_023480605.1 bacterium | reverse complement strand
CAACGTCGGAAGTTCACGATTCTACCCGAACCGCGAAGCGACGGCCACACGCATATTCCACGTCATGGTCATCTCGGGCGTCGCCTGGGCTCAGGCGCCGGGGAGCGCCGGCGGGCGGCGAGGGGCCAACCGGGGTGCCGGTTACATGAGTCCGTTCGGCGAGGTCGCGGCGATCAGCGCCGAGTCGATCACGATCAAGAATCGGCGGGGAGACGAAACGGTCGTGCCCCTGACCAAAAACGTGACCGTCAACACCCTTAAACCGGTCCAGTTGTCGGATATCAAGGAGCCGAAATGGGCGACGGCGATTGCCGGGCCGACGCGTGAGAATCCCGAAGCCAACTACGCCTACTGGGTGACGATCGCCGCGAAAATGCCGGAGAAACCCGAGGCCAAGAGCGAAAGCGCGCCCACCACGGGAACGCGAAACATGATGCGCGGCCCGCAGAGCGGCGTGCTGACGGTGGAAGGCGAAAAGGCCACGCTCAAACAGGGCGAAAAGACCATGAGCCTTCAATTCACCGAACGGTCTCGGATCTTCATGCAGACTCCGATCAAGATTGACGGAGTCAAAGTCGGCGATAACGTCATGCTCGAATCCAAGATGGTCGAGGGCAAGCGGGTGGTGACCGGGATCGACATTATGCCCCCGGGACAGCCCATGATGGGCGGCGGCCCGCGTCCCGGCGCCCGGCGCAGCGGCGCCCAACCTGGCGGCGCGGGAACGGCCAATACGCAGCAGTAGTCGGAAATACGAGGAGTCAATGAGATGTGAAATGACACGAATAAACACCATAACGTGGAATATGCGTGTGGCCGTCGCTTCGCGGTTCGGGTAGAATCGTGAACTTCCGAAAATTCATGGTTTGGCGTGTTTTCGACCTTATCGCGGCCTCGTACCGCCATTATCATGAAAAAGATTATAATTTGTGCTGGGGCGCCCGGACCGGAGCCGGGGCGCATTGTAAGTTGAAAAAAAAATCGATTCCCGGCTTGATGTGCTTGGGGCGAACCGATGCGCGCGCGGCGCGGATCGGCCCGACCAAGCGTCAAGCCGGGTTCTTTTTTTGGCGCGTTACGGGGGGTTGCGCGGGTCACTGGCGATATTCGGCGCGGACGGTTGTTTGGAGACCGCCGCGCGTGGTGAAGCGGCACTCGACCGTCATCCGGCGCGGATCGAGCAGGCCCGTCAGGTCCTCCAGAATCCGGTTGGCCACATGCTCGTAGAACATCCCGACGTTGCGGTACGACATCAGATAATACTTGAGGGAGCGCAGTTCAACGCACTTGCGGTCAGGGGTATAGGTGATCGTCAGCCGGCCGAAATCGGGCAGACCGGAAAACGGACAGACGGAGGTGAATTCCTCGGTCGTGGTGATGATGTCGATGTCGCGGCCGGGAAACTGGTAGTCGAAAACTTCCAGGCACGATATGTCGATGGCCTCGGGACCGGTGAAGGGGAGCGTGCGCCCAAGGGCTTTAAACTGGGCGGCGGTCTTTTCGTCGTGCCGTGATTTTTTACGTGCCATGGTCGGTTCACTTTTCAAGCGGTCGTGTCAATCTGGTAAGGTATGGGATCGGCCGCGCCCGCCTCGCGAAAGCCGCGGCGGCGCAGCAGGCAGGATTCACAACGCCCGCAGGCGACGCCCGTGGGCGAGGGATCGTAACACGAATGCGTCAGACCGAAGTCGACTCCCAGTTCCATTCCGCGGCGGATGATTTCGGCCTTGGTCATCCGGATGAGGGGGGCGTGGATGGCGATGGGCCGGTCTTCGACGCCCGCGCGCGTGGCCAGGTCGGCCATGCGTTGGAAGGCGGCCAGATACTCGGGCCGGCAGTCGGGGTAACCGGAGTAATCCATGGCATTGACGCCGATGAAGATGTCGCCGGCCTGGAGCGTTTCGGCCCACGCCAGGGCAAACGACAGGAAAATCGTGTTGCGCGCCGGGACGTAGGTGACGGGGATGCCGAGGCCGATCCCGTCCGCGCCGGCGGGTTTGGGCACGGGAGTGTCGCTGGTGAGCGCCGAGCCGCCGAACTGGCGCAGATCGATGGTGAGAACGACATGGGCGGCGGCGCTGTAGGCGGCGGCCACTCGGCGGGCGGCGTCGATTTCGAAACGGTGGCGCTGGCCATAATCGAACGACAGCGAATGTATGGCGAATCCCTCGCGGCGGGCGATCGCCATGACCGTCGTCGAATCCAATCCCCCGCTGCTCAAGACCACCGCCCGTTTTTCCATCCCGCGCCCTATCGTATCCTTTTCGTAACCGCGGTCGTGATCGTTATCGCACCGTTTCGACGCGCTCGCGGCAACAACCGGCACTCGACACCAGTTTAGGCGCAACCGGCGCGGGAATCAAGCGCGGGTGGCCGTAATACACATCGGACCTGGCATGTCGCGCTTGGGTGAAGTGATCGATGTGGTAAGCTGAACGTGGAATTTCGGTTCAGCGGCAGATTGAAACGGATTGCACATTGCGTAAATTATTGCCGATAATAATGCTCGATCAATAATAAGCCGATTGCGGCATTTCGCCAAACAACTGAATTCAGCGCGTTTATGCTTCTGGCATAAATCGGGCACGCCTTTCCATCGTGGAATAAATCTTGCTCAACGTTAAAAATATTGCTTAAGCGAGGAGATACGCCCATGCTTATACCACCGGCAAGAAAATTCAGTGCGCTTGTGCTGCTGAACATGCTTGCTTTGGTATTTCCAGTTTATTCGATTCCGACCACGATTAATTTTGAAGGATCGGTTCCCTATTGGGGGGTTGATCCCAATTTTACCGCTCCCGCGGTTGCGGTAGGGGATGCATTCTCCGGGTCAGTCACATATGATTCCGATGCGCTCGAAACGGGGAGTTTCCCCGATATGGCCAGTTTTTATCGTGACGCCATACTCGGATTAACCATCAATTTTCAAACGTCTGGCGGATCGATCACATATGCGACCGATGCCACGGTCAATCCGCTCGTGATCAATCAGGTTGCCGTATGGAATTCCAGACTTTCATTTGAAGTCACCGATTTTGACTTTAATGGCGCCCAACCGCCGGTCACCGGACCCAGTGAAGCGGGTGAATATAATGGGAATCCGATTATATTTCAACCTATTTTCGTCAGGTTCGAGGCCTCGGATGATTTTAGTGAATATGTTAACTCTCATATTCTGCCCACACCTTCAACTTTTATGGATGCGGACTCGTTCATGGTTTCCGTGAGTTTTCAAGGGCGCACCAGTCCCAATTCATCATTGTCCGCCTGGTATTATGGGGTGGTCGATACAATCTATAGGGACGAGCAGCAACCGGTTATCCCTGAACCGGCCACGGCATTGCTGATCGGCTTGGGGTTGCTGAGTTGGTGTTGTTCAGCACAACGACGCCGTAACTAATAAATCAGTGTGATTTTTTAATACCCAATGCACGTCATCGGGAAATATGCGCGCATCGGCCTGGCATTCTTGCGCTCGCAACCGCCGTTAAAGCCTGATAACCTTGATTGGTAGAGCCCCGCGACGGGGGGCGGGGCGGAATCACGGCGGAGGTGATGGCGGCATGCCTGAGCGCGCAACCGAGGGTGCGATGAGCGGGGGGGATACGCTGACCATTGGCGTCATCATGGCGGGGGGTTCGGGCGAACGGTTCTGGCCGCTTTCGCGCGCGCGGCGCCCGAAGCAACTGTTGCGCCTGGCCAGCCCCAACGAGACGATGCTCGAGGAATCCATTCGGCGCCTCGGCGAACTGATTCCGCCCGAACGGATCCTGATTGCCACCAGCCGCCTGCTGCGCGAACCGATCAGGGCCGCGCTGGGCGCCATGCGCGAGGCCGGCGGCGGCGCCTCGAAGGTTCTGCCCGCCGACAACGTCATCGCCGAGCCGTGCAAGCGCAATACCGGCGGTTGCCTGGCCTATGCCGCGGCGCAGATCCTGGCACGCCATCCCGGCCGCGACCCCGACACGATCGCGATGGCCGTCGTCACGGCCGATCACCATATTGACAATCCGGCGGCATTCCGCGCCACGATGGCGGCCGCACTGGACGCCGCCCGCGCCGGCGACGCGCTGGCGACCATCGGCGTGCCTCCGACGCGTCCCGAGACGGGTTACGGCTACATCGAGGTTGCGGCGGATGCCCCGACGCTGCCCGGAGCTGAAGACCGGCCGCCGGTCTACCCGGTGGCGCGTTTCCGCGAGAAACCCGATCGCGCGGCGGCGGAGGAATATCTGCGAACCGGCCGTTTTTTCTGGAACAGCGGCATGTTTTTTTGGACACTGGGAACCTTCATGCGCGAACTCGAATACGCTCACGCACCCTTGGCGACGGCCACACGCGGACTGGCGGCCGCGCTTGGCGCCGGCGACGACGCGCGCGTCGAAGCGCTATTCGAGAGCCTCGAGGATATTTCGATCGATTACGCGTTGATGGAAAAAGCCCGGCGGGTTGTCATGGCGCGCGCGGCTTTCGGGTGGGACGACATCGGCGCCTGGGATGCCCTCGACCGGGGATATCCCGCCGACGCGGCGGGCAACGTCACCTCGGGCGATCCCGTGGCGATCGACACGCGACGCTGCATCGTGATCAACGAGGCCGGAGCCGTGCGGATGGCCGTCGCAACGATCGGCCTGGAAGACATGATCGTCGTCGCCACCGACGACGCCGTCCTCGTGGCCCCGAAGAGCCGGGCGCAGGACGTAAAACTGGCCGTGAAGGAACTTCGGCGCCGCCAGGCCGGTCAGCTTTGAGGCGCCGGCGACACGGCTGGCGCTTCCGGGTCCTGGCGGGCGATCGTTAGCACGGGGGGCACGGAGGGTTCGGGCGGTTCCAGCGCCATCAGGACGCCGCCGGTGAAATAGAGAATGTGATCGGGCTCGGGCCACGTGAGCCGGAGCGTGCAGGCGACGAGTGAGAGCGTTTCGATTCGATAGCCCGCGGGAGGGGTGGCTTCGCCGGCGGCGCCGAAGGGCTGGAGATCGGACACGAATTGGTCGCCCAGCCCCAGCAGGCGTAAGGTCAGGCGATCGCCTTCGCGCGTCAGCCGGGCGCGGGCGCGGGGATGACTCAGGCGCTGGCGGGCGACTACCTCGACCGGCTGGCCGGGGGGCAGGACGCCGCGCAGCGCCAGGGCCGTCTGGAAACCATTGCGGAAAATAAATGCTCCTTCGAGGTTGTCGGGCAGGTTGAAGATAAGCAGGCGCCCCTGGCCGGCGTAGCCGCGCATCTGGTCGAGGATCCGCTCGGCGATGGCCCCGGCGCGCCGCCAGTTGCGGCTCGCATCGAAAAAGGCCAGCGCCTGCACGGCGATCAGCAACGACAACACGGCCGAAAATCGGTAGGGGCTGCGCAAGGCCGTGAGCGCCAGGTAAACGAGAAGGATCGTCGAGAAGGCCGTGGCGAGGTAGAGAAACCGTTCGCCGTCGGTCACGCGGAGCGAAATGGCCAGGTTGAGGACGGGCGCGAGCAGGCAAATCCACGCGGCGCCCAGGAAAACGATCAGGAGGCCATCAGCCGGGCCGGCAATGCCCGGCGCGCCGCGCCAGATGCGCCGGGCGGCGCCAAGCGCCAGGGCGGCCAACAACACCAGGACCAGCGCGGCCAGGTCGGGGGCGAAGTCCAGCGGCGGCAGGACGGACCGGGCGGCGTATTTGGCGAGATTCAGGCCCAGCCGGTCGAGGGCGAAACCCATGTGAACGGAGCGGCCGTAACCGCCCACCCACGCGCCGAGCGTCGCCACGCGCAATCCCAGGTAAACGGCCACGACCGCGCCGTAGGTCACGAAAGCTCCCATTACAGCCGACGCTTCACCGCGCCGGCGCGGCCTCGGCAGCGCGGCGGGCGCGGCGCCACACTCGGGCGCGCCGACGGCCCATATGAAATCATAGGCCAAGAACACGCCCAGCAGCGTAAGGGCGGATTCCTTGCATAGCAACGCCAAAAGATAAAGAACGGCCGCCAGACCGATTGCGGCGCCGCCGCGTCGGCCGCGATTCCGGCCCTGGCGGGCGCGCACGTGAACGAGGAAAGCCCACAGGGCGAAAAATGCGGCCAGCAGGTCGGCCCGGCCGGAAATCCAGGTCACCGGCTCGCAATGAGATGCCAGGGCGAGGAACAACCAGCCGGCCAGCGCCGCCGGTGTCGCCGAGCGCGCCTGGAGTGTTCGCCGCCCACGCGCGCCCGCCATCAGGGCGCGTGCGATTAAAAAGACGAATCCGGCGTTGAGGCCGTGGAGCAGGAGACTCGTGGCGTGAAAAAATACGGGGCGCAGTCCGGCCGGCACCGCGCGCGAAGACGGCAGGAACCACTCGCGCCGGTCGAGCCAGAGGCTGAGCGAGGTCAGCGGACGGAAAAAATCGGCGGGAAAACCGGCGTAATGCGCCCAACTGAAGAACGGGCCGCGTTCGGCAATGGCCTTGAGCAGCACATAATCGTCGGAGAGAAAAGGCACGCGCCAAGTGTTGTAACCGATCAGAAACGCCCCGGGAATGAAGGCCAGACAGATGAGCGTGGCGGTTTTGCGATTCACCAGCGGCTCCTCGTGCGCTCGGGGTAGCGGCGCCGGCGCGGACGGTCGACGAATACATCAACGCGGACGGACCGCGACCGTGCCCATCATCGCACGTACCGCATTCCATTGGCCATGCCGATTTGGCGGTCCTTTGCGAATCATCCGCGCACTTAACCGGTGGCGCGTGACGTTGATGAATGCCGGATACGGAATGTCGATTATGATTGCGATCACGATTACGAGCACGAGGGGGGGAGAATCAGCTTCATCCGTCAGGACGGGCGTGACAGTGCGGTCGTCAGGTTGGATTTTCGAGGGATGTTGCATTTCCGTTTTCATGATATAATAGATTCATGAGTCCGAATGTATTCATCCAACGAACCCGCGTCGATTCGGCTCCCACCGAAGTATTCGCCTGGCACACTCGCCCCGGCGCCTTCGAGCGGCTCATTCCGCCATGGGTCAAAGTGACGGTTCTCGAGCGGACGCGCGGCATTCAGAATGGTTCGCGCGTCCAATTGCGCGTGCCGCTGGGGCCGTGGCGTTTCCACTGGGTTCTCGAGCATCACGGCTACGTCGAAGGCCATCAGTTTCGCGACATGCAAATACGCGGGCCATTCGCGATCTGGGTCCACACGCATCGATTCATGCGTGAAGAGAACGGCTCCAGCCTGGTCGAGGATCGCATCGAGTATAAACTGCCGTTCGGCCGATTGGGGCGGGTGCTCGCGGAAGAGGCGATCTATCGCAAACTCGCACGTGTGTTTGTTTATCGCCACGCGGTCACCGAGCAGGACCTGACGGCCCATGCGCTCTACCGGTCACGGGGGGGCGCGCCGCAACGCATCCTCGTTTCGGGCTCCAGCGGCCTGATCGGTTCGGCAGTCGTGCCCTACCTGACGGCGGCGGGCCACCGAGTAACGCGTCTGGTCCGTTCGCGCGGCGGCGCCGATGCCATCGAGTGGGACCCAGCGGTCGGCCGGATCGACCGCGACTCACTCGAGGGCTTCGACGCCGTCGTTCATCTGGCGGGCGAAAACATCAACGGATTCTGGACCCGGAACAAAAGGCACCGCATTCTCGACAGTCGCGTTCGGGGCACCCGGCTGTTGGCCGAGACGTTGGCGGGCCTGACCCGGCCGCCGCGTGTTATCATCGGCGCATCAGCCATCGGTTACTATGGCAACCGCGAGGGCGAAGTGCTCAGCGAAGACAGCCCGCCCGGATGCGGCTTCATGGCGCGGGTCTGCCGCGAATGGGAGGCCGCGACCCAGCCGGCCGCCGCCGCCGGCATCCGGGTGGTCAACCTGCGCCTGGGCATGGTGCTGACCCCGGCCGGCGGCGCCCTGGGAGCGATGCTGCCGGCCTTCCGCCTGGGGTTGGGGGGGCATTTCGGCGATGGACGCCAGACCGTCAGTTGGATCGCCATCGACGACGTGCTGGGAATCATCGAACACGCCCTGGTTTGCGGTAAGCTGGTCGGCCCGGTCAACGCCGTAGCTCCTCATACGGTAAGCAACGCCGACTTTACGCGCGCGTTGGGGCGAGTGCTCCGGCGGCCGACGATCCTGCGCGTGCCCGCGCCGTTGCTGCGCGCCCTGGCGGGCCCGATGGCCGACGAGGTGTTGCTGACCGGCGCGCGCGTCAAACCCACCCGACTGCTGGACACCGGTTACCATTTTCGATACGAACGCCTGATGGACGCCTTGCGCCACGAATTGGGCCGCTGAATCGCGGGTTGTCGCTTCAAGGCCCGATTGTGATATGATGAAAAAGGCGCCACGGCGTAAGGAGGACATCGGCGATGAACGAATCAACGACTTCCGGGAGAACCAACACGACTTCGGAACGGCGAGCCGGCGAAGGGCCGAACACCGTGCTCGATCCGATCCACCATATCGCGATCCAGGTGTGCGATCTGGCCGGCGCGGTGAGGTGGTATACCGAAAGGTTCCGATGCCGGGTGGAGTATGAGGACGACACCTGGGCGCTGCTGGAGTTCGGCAACATCCACCTGGCCTTGGTGATCGCAGGCCAGCACGCGGCCCATTTCGGCATCGTGACGCCCGAGGCGGCTTCATACGGCTCCCTGATCAGGCACCGCGACGGAACCCGTTCGGTCTATATCCATGATCCCGCGGGCAACGTGGTCGAGGTCATGGACCCGGAATCGCTTTGAGGCGAGACGAAGGCGGCCTTCCGCGCGCAGGACCGGCGCGCGCCGGAGCGGCGCGGGACGGCGGCGAATATTTGTTTCGCCCCCTATCGTAACGCTTGATTTTCTGGTCCGCCGGTGAGAGAAGTGGTCTCAAACCCGGAAGACTTTCGGGTGACGAAGGAGTGGAGGGACGCCTTTTATCGAGCGGCGGATACGAGTGCGCCGACGGCGTGGCGCGCGGCGACATGACGGAACGCCCTGCCCGCCGGACGGGTTGGGGAAGGCATGTTGCCGCCGCCGGAGAGTTTCTGATAGAATCGCTTGACCCGTCGGGGTTGATTTTACGCTTTTTTCGGCTCAGTCCCCCCCCATGGAACCTTTGAGTCTGGACATCCTCTGCCAACCCGATGGAACCACTTGCGGACCCACCAGCCTCCACGCGGTTTATCGCTATTACGGCGATGACATCCCCCTCGAACAGGTTATCGAAGAAGTGCCTTGCCTCGAAGAGGGGGGTACGCTGGCCGTCTTGTTGGCCTGCCACGCGCTGCGCCGGGGTTACAAGGCGACGATCATCACCTACAACCTCGAGGTGTTCGATCCGACGTGGTTTTTTCTGGAGGGGAATCTCGATTTTGTCGACCGGCTCAAGGCGCAGGCACGTCACAAAACCGATCCCAAGCTCCAACTGGCGACCCGGGCTTACCTGGAGTTTTTCGAACTGGGCGGCGCGCTCCGGCTCAAGGATCTGACTAAGGACTTGATCCGCAAGTATCTCAAACGCTCGATACCCATCCTGACCGGCCTGAGTGCGACGTATCTCTACCGGTGCCCGCGCGAGTTCGGTCCGAACCTCGACTACGACGACATCCGCGGCGTTCCGACCGGCCACTTCGTCATCCTTTACGGATATAACAAGGAAGAGCGGCAGGTGCTGATCGCCGATCCCTACTTCACCAATCCCCTCACCGGCACGCATAAGTACCAGGTAAGCATCGAGCGGGTGATATGTTCGATCATGCTGGGGCTGTACACCTACGACGCCAACCTGCTGATCATCGAATCGAGGATTCCCCGCCCGCAAAGGAACGAGCATGTCGATTCTGATCGTCGTGAATAACCCGAGCGACTGGCCGCTCGACATCCCGGGCGTCGACCTGGTAACGGCACGATCGTATCTGGCCGAACCGCAAAACAACTCGTTGCGCGGGGTGAAGGTCTTCAACCTTTGCCGGTCCTACCGTTACCAGAGCCTGGGCTATTACGTGTCGCTGCTGGCGGCCGCGCGCGGCCACAAGCCGCTGCCCAACATTTCGACCATCCAGGACATGAAATCGCAGACCATCGTCCGGTTCGTGTCCGACGACCTGGAAGAATTGATCGAGAGCAGCCTGGCGCCGATCAAGTCGTCGGAGTTTACGCTGAGCATTTATTTTGGGCGCAACCTGGCCAAGCGCTACGACCGGCTCTGCACGAATTTGTTCAACCTGTTCCAGGCGCCGCTGATGCGCGCGCGGTTCGTCTTCGAGAAAACCTGGCAATTGCAGAATATCCGGCCGATCGCCGCGAGCGAAATTCCGGAGGAACACCGGCCCTTCATCGTCGAGGTGGCCAAAGAATACTTCATGGGGCGCCGGGTCAGCCGCCCCAAGAAAACCATTCCCGTTTACGACATGGCCATACTTTACGATCCGGCCGAGGAGGTGCCCCCCTCGAACGAAAAGGCCATCCAACGCTTCGTCAAGGCCGCCGAGGGGCTGGGCATCGGCACCGAACTCATCACGCGCGACGATTACGGCCGCCTGGCCGAGTTCGACGCGTTGTTCATCCGCGAGACCACGGGCGTTAACCATCACGCAACAATGACGTTCCATCTGCTTGAGATCGACGCCGTAGAGGCCGTTGCCGACCTGGTTGGCGGCGCGCAGGGCCGTGCGGACGACGTTGCGCGGCACCAGCTCGATCGGCACCGGTTCGACCCGGCCCAGCAGATTATTGCCCGATCCGTCGCGCTTGATGATCTGCCAGTGGCGGCGGGCCATGAAATACTTGCAGGCATATATCGGCTGCTGGTTGAAGATGCCGATCCGCCAGTCGAA
This sequence comes from bacterium, assembly GCA_023480605.1. Lineage (GTDB taxonomy): Bacteria > Sumerlaeota > Sumerlaeia > MVZB01 > MVZB01 > JAMCWS01. The sequence goes on along the minus strand of JAMCWS010000058.1, from coordinate 413 downwards.
GGCCGTCGGCACGAACTCCTGTGCGATGATCAGCTCCGACTTGTCGAGCATCCGTTCGGCTTCGGTGAGGAACTCCTCCTCCGTTTCGACCTTGACCACCCCTTGGGAGTAATAACTGTCGGGCTGCTTGAGGACCAGCGGCAGACCGAGGCCGCCGACCACCTGCCCCAGGTTGTCGCGATGAACGATGATCGTTCGCGGCGTCGGGATGTGGTGATGGTTGAGCAGTTCGGCGAGGTAAACCTTGTTCGTGCACTTGAGGATGGACTCGGGATCGTCGACGACGACCAGGCCCTCGGCGACGGCGCGCCGCGCGAAACGATACGTGTGATGGTTAACGCCCGTGGTCTCGCGGATGAACAACGCGTCGAACTCGGCCAGGCGGCCGTAATCGTCGCGCGTGATGAGTTCGG
>JAMCWS010000070.1 GCA_023480605.1 bacterium | reverse complement strand
GGCGGCGAACGGCATGGGGCGGCCGCCACTCGCGCCGGGGTTGGCCGCCGCGGTGCCGGCCGCGCCGGCGCGCGGGTTCAGCAGCCGGCGCAATTCGTCGTTGAGCGCCTCGACGCCCAGATCGCCGCGCCGCATCGGGGTCAAAATCTGGATGTCCTCATGGGGGTCGAGGTGGAATTTCCGCGGGATGCGCTCGCGCACGAGGGTTTTAATCACGTCGATGGCTTGGAAGGGATCCTCGCGCTCGATGAAGAAGAAGTCGGGCTCGCGCCCCGGCGCCGGTTCGGGCGGCTTGAGGTAGGGCATGAGGCCGCGGTTGATGCGATGCGCGTTGGTGACGATCAGGCTTTCGCCCGCCTGGCGGAAAATCTCGGTCAGCCGCGCCACGGGCATGACGGCCGCCGCCATCAGGTCGCCCAGCACGTTGCCCGGCCCCACCGAGGGGAGCTGGTCCTCGTCGCCCACCAACACCAGGCAGGTGCGCGGGTGGATGGCGTCGAGCAGGCTGGCCGCCAGCGGCGCGTCGAGCATCGAGGCCTCGTCGACGATGACCAGGTCGGCCTCGATCGGGTTGGCGGTGTCGCGCCCGAACCGGCCCAGGTGGGCCTGGTAGTTGAGCAGGCGATGGATGGTTTCGGCCGGCAGGCGGGCTGTCTCGGAGAGGCGGCGGGCGGCGCGTCCGGTGGGGGCCGCCAGCTTGACGGTGAGCCGCCCCAGGCGGAAAAGCTCGATGATCGAGCGCACGGTGGTCGTCTTGCCCGTGCCCGGCCCGCCCGTCAGGATCAGCATCCCGCCGCGCGCCAAGGCCAGGACGGCCTCGCGCTGAGCCGGGGCGAGGCGGAAGCGCGTGCGCTGCTCGAAGTCGGCCAGGGCGGCCACGGCGTCGACGCGCGGCAGGTTCTTGGGCGAGGCCAGCAGACGGCGGATCTTCTCGGCCAGCCGCCGCTCGGCCTCGTGCAGGCTGGTGATGAAGACGGCCGTTTCGCCTTCGCCGGACGCCGCGCCGACCATCGTCTCGACGGCGACCTTCTCCTTTTCGATCATCTCGCCGAGCCGCCCGGCGATGCCCTCGCGCGGCACGCGCAGCAACTCCTCGGCCAGTTCTTCCAGGCGCGGGCGCGGCAGGTAAGTGTGACCCTCTTCGGCCTGGCGTTCGAGGACGTGGGCCAACGCGGCGTCGATGCGCTCGGGGGCGTCGGGGGCCAGGCCCATCTTCTGGGCGATGGCGTCGGCGCGCATGAAGCCGATGCCGCGCACGTCGGCCGTGAGGCGGTAGGGGTTGCTGCGCACGATCGAAAGGGCCGCCTCACCGTAGGTTTTGCGCAGGCGGGCGGCGATGGCCGGCGAGACGCCGTGCTCGCCCAGGAAGGTCACCAATTCGCGGTCGCCGCGCGCCTGGGCCCATTCGGCCTTGATGCGCTGGAGGGTCTTGCGGCCGATCCCCGGCACCTCGCGCAAGCGTTCGATGTGATGGTCGAGTACGTCGAAAGTCTCCTCACCGAACCGGGCGACGATCCGCCGCGCCGTCACCGAACCGATCCCCTTGACCGCCCCCGAGGACAGGTAGACCTCCATCCCGCGCGGGCCGGTGGGCAGGCTGGGCTTGAACCACTTGGCCCGGAACTGGGGGCCGTATTTGGGATCGCGGCCCCATTCGCCTTCGAGCTGGATTGTCTGGCCAATCTCGATTCCCGGCAGCACGCCGACGACGGCGATCAGTCCTCCCTCGATGGCGTGGCGGGGATCGACCGGCCCCTCGGGATCGAGTTTGACGACGCAGTAGCCGTTTTCGGGATTCTGGTAAGTGATGCGCACGACCGAACCGGCCAGGCGCTGGGGCTCGGGTTCGCCTCCGGGAGCGGCCGGCCGGCCGGCCGGAACCGGTGGGGTGGGAGTTTCGGACTGTGTCATCAGGCGCAATCCGCCCGCGATTGGAGTGCCCCGCCCGGCGCGGGGCCGCCCCGCCGTGCATGGGGCGCTTCATCATAGCCGCGATCGCCCGCGAAATGGGACGAAAATCCGCGCTTCGATCCAGTTCCGGCGCGCGGCATTTCTTGATCGTGATCGCGCAATCACGGGCAACGACCACGCAAATAGGTATCCGAGGTTTTGCGGACGGTCAGGATTCCGCTATACGATGAAGATTCGAGGTTTCATTTACCCACGGCGCTTTTTTCTCTCGGAGATCGAGGGGCTTCGTGTATACTTGCCCAGGTATTGCGGATTTTGGCGTCCGTTCCATCAACCCGTTCATCATTTTCCCGTAGTCGCGCCCGAAAACGGCCCGTGTCATTCATGAGTGAAGGCCATGAAGCTGACTTACCTGATCTCTTTTGCCGTGCTTCTCGGTTTTTCGGTGGTGGCCTGGGTGTGGCAACCCCGGTCGGACGACCGGCGGATTGACCTGGTCTGGACAAGCGATGACAATCCGGCCCGCCGCGAGCAAGTCGCGTTGTTCAACCGGCTCAATCCACGTTATCGCCTGCGGCTCGATCCGCAGAACGCCACCATGGAAAAGGTCATCGTGCAGTCGCTGGCCGGCGTCGGCCCCGACGTGTTCGATTGCTACGACGGCTTCCAGCTCATGGCGTATGTGCAGTCGGGGATCGCCTGGGATTGCGACGCCGAACTGCGCGCCCGCGGCATCGCGCCGACGGATTATTGGCCATGCGTTTACCCCTGCACGATGCTGGACGGGAAAATGTATGGCACGCCCAACAACGCCAGTGCCCCCGCGATCTGGTATAACAAGAAGTTGCTGCGCGAGCAGGGCATTCCTTACCCGAAGGCGCCCTGGACGTGGGGGCGGTTCATCGAGACGGCGCGCCGGCTGACCCGGCGCGACGCGCGCGGCCGCCTCATCCGCTGCGGCATGTTGATGAACTGGCTGGTCGACTGGAACATCACGATCTTTCAATTCGGCGCCCGCTTTTATGCGCCGGAAGGCACGCGCTGCGTGCTCGACTCGCCCGCGGCCGGCCAGGCCATGCAATTCCTGCAAGACCTGACTTTCAAATACCGCGTCGCACCGACGCCGTCCGAAGAAGCCGGCCTGTCGACGATCGGCGGCTGGGGCACGGGCAGCATGACCCAGTTCGCCGGCGCGCAGGCGGCCATGACCTTCGGCGGCCGTTACTGGCTATGCATCCTGCGCGACGAGGCCTACCGTAAACTGGAACTGGGGGCGGTCCAGATGCCCACCGATGGCCTGAACGTCGTGCCGGGGGTGGGGCGGTCGACCCTGATCAACGCCAACAGCCGCCACAAAGAAGGTGCGCTGGAGTTCCTCCTGTTCCTGCACGGCAAGGAATTTTGTGAACTGATTAATCATCAGGCCGACGCCATCTGCGCCGTTAAGAAATACGCCTACACCGACGCGTATCTCCACGACCCCGGCTTTCCCGCCGAGGATTACAACGACGTCTGGCGCGCGGCGCTTGAGACCGCCATCCCGCAGGAAGTCTCCCCCTACGTCAACGGCGTGACGGCCTTCCGGATCCTGAGCAAGCAGGTCGACCTGGTCAAGAACCAGGCCAAGACGGGCGCCGAGGCCATGCGCGACGCGGCCAAAAAAATCAACCGGGAGATCGTCGAGGGATTGCGGATGAATCCCGACCTGCGGAAGCGCTACATGCGGGCGATCGCCGCGGGGGCCCCGCCCGCCTGGGACCGGCCGGAGGACGCCCCATGATCGGCGCCCGCGAACAGGCCGAGGCGACCGGGGGCGCGGAACGCCGCCCGCCCGCGGGGCCGGCCGGGCGCGCGGGGGGATTGCACTCGCGCACGCGCACGACCCTCGTGGCACTGGCCTTCCTCTTGCCCAATCTGAGCGGTTTTCTGGTGTTCACCCTGTGGCCGGTGTTTTATTCGCTGGTGATCGCGTTTACCAACTACAACCTGTTGCAGGCGCAGCCTCATCGCTGGATCGGCCCGGCCAATTTCATCAAGCTCTTTCACACGCAGGATTTCTGGCTTTACTTCATCAACACCTTCTACCTGATGCTCGGCCTGCCGGTTTCCATTGCCGGCTCGCTTTGCCTGGCGATCCTGCTCAGCCAGAGAATCCGCGGCGTGATCGTCTATCGCACTCTTTTTTACCTGCCCAGTTTCACCGCCGGCGTGGCGCTGTTCATCCTCTGGAAGTCGCTCTACAATCCGGACTTCGGGCCGGTCAACGTCGTCATTCGCGCCGCCGCCGATTTGTTGGGCCGAAACGTCCACGGTCCCGACTGGCTCGTTTCGACGCAAAACCTGCTGGGATTGAAGGTCGAGGAAGTGGGCGCGAGCGCAAAGGATTTCGGCCTGGGGGCGCGCGACGCGCTGATGTTCATGGGCATCTGGGTCGCCATCGGCGGCTCGAACATGCTGCTCTATATCGCCGGCCTGGCCAATATACCCCAGGACCTGTATGAGGCCGCCCGCATCGACGGGGCCGGCAGGTGGGCCCTTTTCCGCCATGTCACCTGGCCCCAGCTCGCCCCGACGACCTTCTTCATCGTCGTCATGAGCCTGATCGGCGGCCTGCAAGGCGGCTTCGACCAGGCGCGCGTTATGACACTGGGCGGGCCGGCCGGCACCACCACCACCCTTTCCTATTACATCTACACCAAGGCCTTCGAGGATTTTCAGATCGGTTACGCCTCGGCCGTCGCCTGGATCCTGTTCGCCCTTATCTTCGCCATCACCCTGGTCAACTGGAGATACGGCAGTCGCTATGTCAACGACTAGACGCCACTCCCCTGGAACCTTCTGGACGCGCGTGGGGCGTTACGGCGCGACACACGCCGTGCTGACCGTCGTCGCGCTGACGATGCTCCTGCCGTTTGCCTGGATGGTGCTGGCCAGTTTCAAGCCCCTCTCGGAAATCGAACAAATCAACCCGATCCCCACGGAGTGGAAGCCGGGCAATTATCCCAAAATTTTCGAGCAAATCCCCTTCGCGAAGTATTATTTCAACAGCCTGTTCGTCGCCGCGTGGGTGACCCTGCTGCAGACCCTCACCAGCGCCATGGCGGCCTACTCCTTCGCCCGCCTGCGCTGGCCGGGGCGCGATCAGCTTTTCAAACTCTACCTGGCGACGATCATGATCCCGGGCGTGGTGACGATGATCCCCAACTACGCCCTGATGGTGCGGCTCCACCTGCTCGATTCCTACACGGGTCTGATCGTGCCGGCGGCCTTCAGCGCCTTCGGCACGTTTCTGCTGCGCCAGTTCATGCTGACCATCTCCCCCTCGATGGACGAGGCGGCGGCCATCGACGGCGCGACGCACTGGCGCATCTTCTGGGAAGTGATCCTTCCCCTGTCGCGCCCGGGCGTCATTGTGCTGGCCATCTTTACCTTCATGGGAACTTACGGCAGCTTCTTCTGGCCGCTTGTGCTGATCAAAAGCGAACACCTGCGCACCCTGCCGATCGGCATGGTCTACTTCGATACCATCTACGGCCGCCAGACCAACCTGATCATGGCCGCCAGCGTGATGAATATCATCCCGCTCATCATCCTCTTCCTGATCCTGCAAAACTACCTGGTCAAAGGCATCCAACTCGGCGCGTTAAAAGGGTGAAGGCGTGCGGTATCGATCACGCGCACGCGCACGGCATGAAGGCTCTGATTGCCTGGACCCTCTCACAAAATCGCGGGACGCATCCCCCGCCCCCACGGGGGCGACAAGGGTGGCGACAACGCCGGAGGCCCGCGCTACAATGAATCCATGAGCGCGGGGATTTATATTCACTGGCCCTTTTGCGACCACAAGTGCCCCTATTGCGATTTCACCAGCTTCGGCCGGGGAACGGCGGCCTTCGCCCGGCGCGATGAATACCTGGCGGCGCTCGTGCGCGAGATCGACTCGGCCCCCGAGCGCTTCGGCTGGAGCGCGCCGCCGCGGGCCGACACCGTCTACCTCGGCGGGGGCACCCCCAGCATCATGGGCGACGCCGCGCTGGCGGCCGTCATGCAGGCCCTGCGCCGGCGCTTCGCGCTGGCCGACGAGACTGAAGTCACCCTCGAACTCAACCCCACCAGCGCCGAAACGGCCGGCCTGGATGCCCTGCTGGCCCTGGGGGTCAATCGCCTGAGCGTCGGCTGCCAGTCGTTCAACGACCGCATCCTGCGCCGCCTGGGGCGGGTTCACGACGCCCAGGCCACCCGCCATGCGATCAAACGCATCAAGGCGCTGGGCGTCGCCAACCTGTCGCTCGATATCATCTTCGGCGCCCCGACGCAAAGTCTCGACGATCTGCGCCGCGACCTCGACGCCATGCTTGCCGCCGATCCGGTCCATGTTTCGGCATATGGTCTGACGATCCACGAGGGGACCCCCTTCGCGCGGCTGGAGCGCGAGGGGCTGCTGGCGCTGCCCGGCGACGGCACGCAGGCGCGGATGTATGAATGGCTGCTCGACGCGCTGCCCCGGGCCGGCCTGGTTCATTACGAGATCTCCAACTGGGCGCGGCCGGGACGCGAAAGCCGCCATAATCTCAAATACTGGCGCGACTGCGACGTCTACGGCTTCGGCCTGGCCGCCCACGGCGTCGTGCGCCGCCACCGGCTGGAAAACACCAACGACCTGGCCCGATACCTCGCCGGACGCGGCCTGGCTCGGCCGGCTCCGGCCCCATCGGGCGAACGCGCCCGGCGCGGCGAAATCATGATGCTGGCGCTGCGCCGCGTCGGCGGCGTCGAGTGGACCGAAATCGACGGCTGGATGGGGACCGACGCGCGCGCCTATTACCGGACCGAACTGGCGCGCCTGACGGCCGAGGGCCTGCTGGACGACGACGGCCGGTCGGTGCGCCTGACCCGTCGCGGTTTGCTCCTGGCTGATTCGGTTATGGAATTTTTCTTTTAGTCGGTGCGCATCGCGCGGCGCGGATTGCCCTCCGGCCATTCGGTTATGGAATTTTTCTTTTAATCGGTACGCATCGCGCGGCGCGGATTGCTCTCAGGCCATTCGGGCATGGTGTTTTTCTACTCAATGGCGTAATGTAAAAAAGAGGAAAGGGCGCCCGAAAACCGCGGCCGTCGCGCGGTGGCGCCCGCCTTGCGGTCCGTCGCCCAACGGCTGTCGAGAAAGAGTCCCCGATGTCAGAGACTTCGCTTCGTATCGGCATGGTCTGTTACCCCACCTATGGCGGCAGCGGCGCCGTGGCCACCGAACTGGGCCGCCTGCTGGCCCGCCGCGGCCACCGGATCCATTTTATCAGTTATGCCCGGCCTTTCCGGCTGGCGGGCGATTTCCATCCCAATATCGTCCATCATGAAATCGGCTCCGAATACTATCCCCTCTTCCAGGGCCAGCTCTACACGATCGCGGCCGCCGTTAAGATGCACGACATCGTCCGCCACATCGGGCTGGACCTGCTCCACGTCCACTACGCCCTGCCCCACGCCATCAGCGCCTGGATGGCCATGGAGATGCTCGGCGAGGAACGGCGCGTGCCGACCCTGACGACCCTGCACGGCACCGACATCACCCTGGTGGGCTCGCGCCCGTCGTTTGCGCCGGCCGTGAAGCTGGGGCTGGACAAGAGCGGCGCCCTCACGTGCGTTTCGCAGTGGCTGGCGCGCCACACCTGCGAGCGCTTCGCCAACTGCGGCCGTCTGCGCGTCATTTACAACTTCGTCGACCCCGAGGTTTTCACCCCCGACAACCACGCGTGCAACCGGCGCCACTTTGCCGACGACAACGAGAAGATCCTGATGCACATCTCGAACTTCCGCCCCGTCAAGCGGGTGACCGACGTCGTGGAAACCTTCGCCCGCATCGCGGCTCGCACCCCGGCGCGTCTGGTCATGATCGGCGATGGACCCGACCGCGAAAAGGCCGTCTTGCTGGCCGAAAAACTCGGCGTCACCGACCGAGTGGCGATGCTCGGCAACCAGCCCGGCGTCAACCACTTTCTGCCGATGGCCGACCTGTTCTTGTTCCCCTCCGACGGCGAATCGTTCGGCCTGGCCGCCCTTGAGGCGATGGCCTGCGAGGTGCCCGTGGTGGGCGCCGACGCCGGCGGTCTGCCCGAGGTGGTCGCCCATGGCGAATGCGGCGTCCTCTGCCCGGTGGGCGACGTGGAGTGCCTCGCCGAGGAAAGCCTCCGCATCCTGACCGACGCCGACCTTGGGCGCCGGATGGGCCGGGCCGGACGCCGCCGCGCCATCGAGCGTTTCGCCGCCCGGAGCATCGTCCCCCAATACGAGGAACTCTATCGCCGGCTGGTGTCGGGCGATGCGATGCCGTCGCCTTGCTCCGACAGCCTTGCCTCCTTCCTCCCCGAGGTCGAATTGACGGAATGATCCCCCACTCTTTTTCGTGATCGTGATGGCTCCGTTCAGCCGGCCTTCCGTGATTTCGGTTGCAAGACCACGGGGCGGCGTGGACAATATTAACGCCTCAACCAGCATCCGGTTTCGCGGTGCTGCCTCTACTCGGCGCCGCCCCATCCTGGCTGGGGCAACGCCCGCGCCAGAGGATGCCGCCCCCATGACCGCTCCATCCGCCCCAGACAAGCCGCCGCAACGCGCCGGCGCGCCGCACGGCGATTACTTCGCTCACCCCACGGCCGTCATCGACCAGCCCGCGACGATCGGCGGGGGCACGAAAATCTGGCACTTTTGCCACGTGATGGCCGGGGCCCGGATCGGCGAGGATTGCAAC
>JAMCWS010000136.1 GCA_023480605.1 bacterium | reverse complement strand
CCGAAGACAAACAGGAACCACATGTTGCCCAGCAGGTGCAGCCAGCCGGCGTGGAGAAAGATGCAGGTCAGCAGCGTCAGCCAGGGATTAAACGGGGGACGCCGGGCCACGTGAGATCGTTCGGCCATCCTCACGCCGAAGAACGTCCGCACCGGCGCGCGTTCAGTGATCGTGACGGGTTGGCCGGGGTGAAGCACGCGCACCGGAATAAGGCCGAAGCGTTCGATCATGCGGCCCTGGGCGCGCGGTCCCGGCCGGATCTGCCCCAGGAAGACGAAGATGCACAGGCCGATGATGATCCAGTTGGCCACCGGCCATCCGCGCGACGGGATATTGTCCTTGAGCGGGATCATGCCTTCTCGCCCGGCGCGGCCAGGCGCAGCACCTCGCCGACCAGTTTGCGAATGCCGGCGTTGGCCTCGGCCGGTCCGCGGGCGAGCATGTAGGCCGGCGTGGTGACAATTTTGAGGGCTTCGTCGACCACCACGCCATCGACCGCGCAGTTGACGTGCTTGGCGCCCATGGCGGCCAGCGCCGCGGCCGGGGCGGAGTCGTTGCCGATCGTCAGCCGGGGTTGGCGGCCCAAGCGGCCCAGCACGCGCGCCACCAGAACGGGAGCGATGCAGATGGCCCCGACGGGCTTGCGGGTCGCCAGCATTTCGCCCAGAAGGCGCTCCACATCGGGATTAACCTGGCAGTCGGCGCCGTCGGCCGCGTAAGTGCACAGGTTTTTGGCCGCGCCGAATCCGCCGGGAAAAACGAGCGCGTCTAGGTCCGAGGCGGTCACCTGCGCCAGGTCGCGGATGTGGCCGCGGGCGATGCGGGCGCTCTCCTCCAGGACGTTGCGCACCTTGCCGGGGACGGTGTTCTGAGTGCGGTGATCGGTCACGTCGGCCTGGGGCACGTCGGGCGCGCAACAGACGATTCCGGCGCCGGCTTCGTCGAGCGCCAGCAGGACGCAGACGGCCTCATGGATTTCGGAACCGTCCAGCACGCCGCATCCGGACAAACACACGCCGACTCGGGTCATGAATCGTCACCTCCGGCGGAATGGGCAATCGAAGCCGCGTTCCCCCCTCAACCATAGAGCACACAACCCGCCGCGGGTGTCAAGGAATTCGAGTGGCAATGCATGATCTCGCGGAGCGATACCCGCGTCATGGTCGGTTTGTCATATTTTTCCCGCGTGCCCCTGCCCGTGCCCCCGCTTGTGCTTGCCATCGTACTCGCCATCGTGCTCGTCATCGTGTTCGTAATCATCAGGGATAATACAAATTAAGTTAATAGGATAATATGGATTACGATATGATATACGACATGTTTCGATCACGATCACGATTACGATCACGATTACGATCACGATCGCGATCATTGATGCGCGGGCTTGTGTTTGACGCGGCGGCCCGCGGCGGTTAGACTGTTGCGTCCGACCCTCGCGGGCGTGGCGCGCGCCCGGGGGCGGAGTCGTATGAACGAACGCAGAGGATGAAACGACGATGAGCCGGGAACTGGAAGAAGGCCGAATCCTGCAACTGGACTGGGCGAAGATCGCCAAGGTGGCCCGCGCCGCGCCGGACGTCATTCCCGTCGCGGTGCAAAACGCCGACACGGGCGAGGTGATCCTCATCGCCTACGTGAACGAAGCGGCCCTGCGCCGGTCGATCGAGACGCGCAGCGCCGTCTTCTGGAGCACTTCGCGCAACGAACTCTGGGAGAAGGGCAAAACCTCCGGCGAAACGTTCGACCTGCTCGAAGTGTACGTCAACTGCGAGCAGAACTCGCTGGTCTACAAGGTGCGGCCGCGGCGCGGGGGCATCTGCCACACCCAAAACCGCCGCGGCGAGCCGCGCAACTGTTACTACCGCCGACTCGACTTCGCGACGATGGAACTCGAAAACACCAATCCCTGATGGAATATGCCCGCGCCGCATTATAAAATGAATCGACGTCCAATGCGGGGAGGATCGATGCCCATGAACTCAGCGGATATCGGCATGATCGGCCTGGCCGTGATGGGGGAAAACCTCGTCCTCAACATGGAAGGCAAGGGATTCACGGTCGCCGTCTTCAATCGGACGACGCGGCGCGTCGATGACTTCGTCGGCGGGCGCGCCCGCGGCAAAAGCATCGTCGGCTGCCACACCGTCGAGGAACTGTGCCGGGCGCTCAAGCGGCCGCGCAAAGTGGTGCTGATGATCAAGGCCGGCAAAGCCGTCGACGCCGTGATCGAGCAGGTGCTCCCCTGCCTCGAAGCGGGCGACATCCTCATCGACGGCGGCAATTCGCACTTCACCGACACCATCCGGCGCACGCGGACGCTCGAGGAAAAAGGCCTGCTTTATGTCGGCACGGGCATCTCCGGCGGCGAGGAGGGAGCCCTTCACGGTCCGTCGATCATGCCGGGCGGCTCGGCGGCGGCCTGGCCCCACGTCGCGCCCATCTTCCAGGCCATCGCCGCGCGCAGCGCCGAGGGCGGCCCCTGCTGTGACTGGATCGGCGCCGACGGCGCGGGTCATTTCGTCAAGATGGTTCACAACGGCATCGAATACGGCGACATGCAGATGATCAGCGAAACCTATCACCTCATGAAGGCCGGCCTCGGGATGTCCAACGACGAGATGGCCGAAATCTTCACCTGGTGGAACAAGGGCGACCTCGATTCCTACCTGATCGAAATCACCGGCCACATCCTGCGCCACAAGGACGAGGACGGACAATCCACGCTCGACCGGATCCTCGACGCCGCCGGCCAGAAAGGCACCGGCAAGTGGGCCGCCATGGCCGCCCTCGACCTCGACCAGCCGCTGACCCTCATCGCCGAGGCCGTCTACGCCCGTTGCCTCTCGGCCCTGAAGGACGAGCGCGTCGAAGCGGCCAAGGTCTTGCCGGGGCGGGCCGAATCCTTCGCGGGCGACCGCCGTGAGTTCATCGACGCCATGGAACGGGCGCTTTACGCCGCGAAGATCGTCAGTTACGCGCAGGGCTACCAGCTCATGCGCGCCGCGGCCCGGCAATACGGCTGGCGCCTCGACGGCGGCGCGATCGCCATGATGTGGACCGGGGGCTGCATCATCCGTTCGGCCTTCCTCAGCCGCATCAAGGCGGCCTTCGACCGCGCGCCCGACCTCGGCAACCTGCTGCTTGATCCTTTCTTCGCCCGGGCCGTCGGCGAGGCCCAGCCCGCCTGGCGGCGCGTGGTGGCCGCCGGCGTTTCGCTCGGTATCCCGATGCCGGCGATCGGCTCGGCCCTGGCCTTCTTCGACGGCTACCGGACCGATCGCCTGCCGGCCAACATGCTCCAGGCCCAGCGCGATTACTTCGGCGCGCACACCTACGAACGCGTCGACAAGCCGCGCGGCGAGTTCTTCCACACCGACTGGACCGGCCACGGCGGTCAGACCCCGGCCTCGACCTACACCGTTTAGACGCCCCGGCGAAGGGGCTATTCGTATTGCGTCCACACCTTCGGATCGGCGGCGTTGAGGCCGCTGGGGGCGTAGTAGACCGTCAGGCGGGTGGTCTGGTTGAATTTCACGGCGCAGTCGCGCACGACGGGCTTGTCCCACCCGGCGACGTCGTTGAACTCGATGAAGTAATCCCCCGACGGCACGCCCGCTTCGGTCCCGCCGCCGCCCAGCCAGGTCGTGGTGCCCACCCGCCGCCAGCGCGCCCCGGCCGCCGCCTCGGCGGGCTCGATCGTCACCGAGAGCGCCCCGATGTCGAGGAAATAGGTCACATTCAACGTTGCCGTTTCGTCCTTGACGATCGAAACGGTTTGGTTGGCGGGCTTCACCCAACCCATCAGGTCGTTGAACTCGATGACATAGTCGCCGGCGGGGATAAATTCCTCGACCTCGCCGCTCTCGTTCCACGCACTTGTCCCCACTCGCCGCCACCGCGCCCCCCCCGCCACCGCCGCCAGCGGCGTGATCGAAACGCGTAGAGAGCCGACTTTGTCGATGAATTTCAGTAAGTATCCGTCACTATCGCCCGCGAACGTCGTATCCCACGACCCCGACGTCCAGCCGGGCGATTTCGTTTCTCCCACCACGTAAATATCCCCGGAATTGTTGTGGGCCAGGGCGTGTGCGTTGTCCCGATTGTCTCCGCCCAAAGCATACCCCCAAAGCAGTCGAGAGCCGTCCGGCGAGACCCTTGCCAGGAAGGCGTTCAAGCCGCCGAAGATGGCACTCGGCATCCAGTGATTGAGCCAACTCCCATCGTACGCCAGCCCTGTTACGTAAACATATCCTCCGGCGTCGACGGCGCATCCCTCTGCCGCATCGTCTGCGCTATCGCCCATGTAGGTCGACCAGAGATGATTTCCAGCGGGAGAGAGTTTTACCAGAAAAGCGTCATACTCCCCATGATAGACGGTGTCAAATCCGCCGCTGATCCAATCCGAAGACTTCGTATCTCCGGTGATGTAGATATTGTCTCGACTATCGATTGCAATACCGCGTGCATAATCAAACTGGTCGCCGCCAAGATAGGTCGACCAGAGGTGCGCGCCATTCGATGACAACTTGACGACAAAACCGTCAGAATCAAATCCAAAATCCGAACCGAAACTCGTATCGTACCCTCCCGATGTCCAATCTCTCGAAAAGGCTTGACCGCAGATGACGACATTTCCGGCAGAGTCCACAGCCACTCCATGACAGACATCCCCACCCTCGCCGCCGATATATGTCGACCACAGAAATGCGCCGTCCTTGGAAAGCTTCACCACAAATCCATCCCCGTTATTGAACTCCGCGTATCCCCCTGAGATCCAACCTTCCGATTCCGTATTCCCGACGACATAGACATCGCCCGCCGCGTCCAGCGCGATTCCAAAACCTTCCTCCCGTGCGCCCCCTCCCAGGTAAGTCGACCACATGGGAACGCCGTCGCTTGAATATTTCGCGACATATGCGTCAGCATAATAATAACCCGTCGGTCCCAAACCCATGCTGGTGTCCAGCTCCGTATCGAAACCGCCCGAGATCCAGCCTTCCGAATCCGTGAAGCCGGTGACATATATATTACCGTCATCGTCAATGGCGACGCCATACATCACGTCGCTGTTATTGCCGCCAAGATAGGTTGACCATAGGTATTCACCCGTGGGAGAAAACTTCGCGAGATAGCCATCACCCCAATACCACCCCGCCCCGCCGTAAGTTGTGTCGAAACCGCCCGACACCCAATCGGGTGCACAAGTCGTTCCCACGACGAAAATGTTACCCGCTTTATCGAGGGTCACACCGTACGCATAATCAGGATATTCAGTATTTGAGGATGGCGTTGCCGTTCCGCCGAGATAGGTCGACCAGACCGGGCCAAGGCCGCTTCGATCTCCGGAGGCATGTGCGGGGCGCGCCGCTTGAACCGACAAAAAAATGATGGCCGCATATGAAGCAAGGACCGGTGCGAATAGTAGTCGGAGCGTCATTTTTTATCTCCCGAAAAATCAATGGGTGGCGAATCTCTGTCACTGCCCATTTTACTTGACAATTTTCGGGATGGAGAACGATGGCCCGAATGGAAAATCCGCCCATCGCTCCCCATCCTTTTCGATCGAATGCCAGCTTTTGGCGCCCTATGACACCATCATTTCAAGTGTCGATACATCGGGCTGAATCTGGCCGATTTGTATCGAATACCTACTTATTAGTACTCGAATTGAACGAAACCGGTTGGACCCACTTCGTTGGATTCGGTACCATTATCGCTCGTCGCGATGATCTTATAACTATAGGTATTGAGATAATTTACATTCGTATCGACGAATTGCGTCGCGCTTCCGGATACCGTCGTGGTCAGCGTTCCATAATACTGGCCGCCATTTTCGGCACGCAAAATCGTATAGTTGTCGTTATGTTGAGAATTGTCCGTCCATTGGACCAACATGCCATTCGCCGACGACACGGCGCTGAGATTCGTGGGATCAAGGGGCGGGGGTTTGACGGTAACATATGATTCCGCGGCGTGCTCCGAACTGGCGTAAAGGTAATTATAGGCCACGATCAGGTATTGGACGGTGAGGCCTTCGCAGTCGTATAGGTTGTCGATATAATAGTTATCGAACGGCCAGAAGAAGAAGAGGAGATCGAAATCGCCTCCGTCAACCGAACGGTACAGGTCGAATCCCTGGAGATCGTCGGTGGAGTCCGGCGTCGACCAATCCACTTCAACGTCGTACGACGCGTCGACTTCCGGATATGCCTCGAAGGTCGGCGGCGTGGGCGCCGCCTCAAATAACGCCCACCCCGTGTCGAACGACCCGCCCGCGCTTACGCCCGTGACATTGATATAAATGCGCTCTGAGCCGGAAAAACCATCAATCACTCCGTAATAGGTGCCGCTCCCCCCCGAATAAGTGACCGAGACTTGCCAGGCATCAGAGCCGTACATGTCCGTGGCCAGATACGTATAGGGTCCTACGGTTAACGTACCGCCATCCTCGGTAAAGTAATAGTGGATCTCCTCCGTCGTTGTGCCGGTATCGGGATATAAAGCGGCGTTCACCGCCCCCGCCGGTGTTGCCTTGAGGGCGACGCACAAGCACAGCAGGATGCCGATCCGCGAGACCGTGGCGCCGATCCGCGTCGCGACTTTGAAAAATAACGTCTGACTCATAATCCCCAACCCTCCACACAAATGCGTATGGGAAGCGGACGGTTGACCGCCGCTTCCGCGGAGCGTGTGATGACCCGCATTGCCGCCAGAGGAGGTGAGCGCCATGATGCCAACGCTAAGATGAAAAAACCTATTTAGCTCACGCAGGAGCGATCTTGCACGCATCGCCCGCGCCTTGTCAAGCGCGAAAAACGACTTTTATTTTTTTTTTTACTTTACCGTCGCCGCCGCCGGGCGGCGATTTCGGGCGCCTCGGTGATGCAGGTGCCCAGCACCTTGCAGCCTTGGCGCAGCATCGCCGAGACGTTGCGATGGAAGGTGGCGCTGTCGCGCCCGACGTCGGGGAAACCCGCCTCGGTTTCCGGCACGCGGCCCCAGTTCTGGAACAGCCGGCCCCAGTCGCTGGTGAGGCACTCGCGCATCATCTTGCGGCTGTTGCGCGGATACCAGTAGAGGTCGTGGTAGAGGACGCTGGCCACGTAGCTCCACGGCGCCAGCCAGGTCTTGAGCGACCACTCGAGGGGTCGCTTGAGCGGGCCCCAGTAGATCTGGTGCTGCATCTGACTGGCAAAGGTCATTTTTTGAAACGGGCCGTGGAAGTGCCAGTTCTCGGTGGCGGCGGCCGCGTCGCCAGCCAGTTCGATTTCGCGCGCGTCGCCGCATCCCAGGCCGGCCTCGTGTGCCAGGCGGATGTATTTGCAGTCGCGCAGCGGGTCGAAGCCCATGAGGCGCGCGGCCACGGCGTCGATGGCCACCGGGTCGGCCGAGGCCAGGATGACGTTTTTGACGTGGGGCGCCATGCAGCGCGGGCCGGGGCCGTCGCCGGCGAAGGTGCCGTCCATCACGGCGAAGACCCCCCGGTGGATTTTTTTCTGGATCATCAAAAGGTCAACGAGCGTTTCGTGGATGACCGGGTGGGTCCAGTGGCGGTGCTCGTTGAGCAGGCCGCCGAAAGCGTTCTTCATCGCGCCGGTCGTGGTTGTGAAGACGTGGGTCTTGACCGTCGGCAGGTGGATGATGTTTTCGCCGATAAACCGCCGTGGTATCGAAAAACCTTTCGGGTAGACTTCGTTCAGGCAGAGGAACTGGCGGCGCAGGTCGCCGACCGCCTCGCCGATGGGGATCCAGTCCTCGCCCTCGTAGAGGTGGACGTTGCGCAGGCCGTGGGCCTCGATGACGGGCAGATGCTTGTTTTCGCGCTCGCCCAGACGGGCGTCGATGACGACGGTGCGGTTGTGGCAGCCGTGGATCAGGTTGCGGTCGTAGCCGTCGGCCAGCAGCGCGCGGATGACGCCGTCGAGTTGCCAGGGGGTGGTCGAGCTCGCCGGGAAAAAGAAATGCCAGGAGATGTTGATCTTGAGGGCGGTGTCGGCGTCGCGGGTGATGACGTCCTGATAACCGGCCAGGTTCATGAGTTCATGATAGTCGCTCCGAACGGTGGCGGGCGAGGTTCGAAGGATGGCGACCTTGGATTTGGACATGCGGATTAACCACTCCACAAAGGCGTTGACGCCCCATTTAAACACAAACCGCATGGCGGGACGCAGGGAAAAGTGAAACGTCCCGGTTGCGCGGGTGATTGCGATCATGCCTTCGGGCGCGGCTTTGCCGTGTTGACAATCTCCCCCCGAAGGCGTCATCGTGTGGGCGGACCGTTGACGCTTCGGCCGCCCGCGCCGCCAGCCGTCGCGTCCGGGGTCCGCATCTCCCGCGCCGCGCGATGGCACATGATTACCGAGCCTACCATCCTCTTGCTCGATGCCCCCCCGGCCGCCGGCTGCCCCGAAGCCGACGTCGTGGCCGCGTTGGGAGGCGTTCATCCCCGCGTCATCGACATGCGGGCCTTCGGCGCGCCGCCGCTCGATGAGGCGCTCGCCCGGGCCGACTTCATTCTCACGGCCTCGACCGACATGACCGCCGCGATGATTCGCCGGGCGCGGCGATGCCTGCTGATTACATACTACGGTCCCGGCGCGGCGCCCGGCGCGGCTCGCGTGGCCCTCGCCGAGGCGCGCGCGGCGGGCATTTACGTCGCCAGCGTCCCGGCGACCTTG
>JAMCWS010000263.1:7777-8739 GCA_023480605.1 bacterium | reverse complement strand
CCCAGTAGGCCCTGGCTCGCTTCTCCCCGTGATATTGCCAGGCGGTCGGCATTGGCCCGAACGGAGCCGCGCCGGATGCCCGGCGCCGGCCCGTCCCCCCACAGACCCGCCGCGACGGTAACGAGACGGTGGACCAATCCTAGTGGAACCGGTCCGCCCAAGGCAACCATAACCGGCAGGCGGCGCGGCTGCATCTCGCATCGGTTGCCATGCCACGGATAGGTCGATGTACATCGCCATGATCGGATACGCACCATGAGTCGCTCGGAGCGCCGGCCTCCGCGCCGGCCGGCCTGCCGGGTTGACAGGCCGTCGGCAACGGCGTAGGGTGGCGGGAAGTTTTCCGGCAAGGAGTGCATGGATCATGGCGAAAAGGCCGAATATCATTTTGGCCGATCAGCTTGCGGCCAGTTTCGTTGGTTGCTACGGCAGCGGCGTCAACTCCACCCCCACGCTCGACCGGCTGGCGGCCGAGGGCGTGCGTTTCGACCGCGCCTATGCCCACGTGCCGGTTTGCGCGCCCAACCGCGCGACGATCCTGACGGGCCGGTCGCAGGAAATTCATGGCGTGGTGACCAACAACCTCAACCTGGTGCACGACGGCCCGACCTATGCCGACGTGCTCCAGCGCGAGGGGTACCGAACGGGCAGTTTCGGCAAATTCCACCTCTCGCCGATGATGTATCCGTTGCCGCGCAACTTTAACTTCCTGGGATTCGACGAATCGGTGCCCAGCGAGGACCCGCGCCTGGGGCCGTGGATCGACTGGATCGAGCGCGAACACCCCGAAGCCTATGAGCAGGCGCTGGCGACCTGCTGGCCGATGCTTTACATCGACCACTACCCCACGCCCGGGGGCGGCACGCGCAACCTGCGACCGGCCCGTCAGGATCGTCGCGCGGTTGGGCGCGCAAACCGGCACGTGGGCATAGGCGCGGTCGAAACGCACGCCCTCGGCCGCC
>JAMCWS010000263.1:0-7767 GCA_023480605.1 bacterium | reverse complement strand
ACGCGCAACCTGCGCCCGGCGATGAACGCGGCCTCGGCCAAGTGGCTGGCGCCCCGCCGCGCGGCCTCGGCCCGGCGCCTCATGTATACCTCGCCCGTGCCGGCCGAACTGACGCAAACGGCGTGGTTCACCGACCTGGGGATCGACTTCATCCGTCGGCACATGAAAGAACACGCCGACCGGCCGTTTTTCTGCAACATCAGCTATGTCGACCCGCACGACCCCTACGATCCTTCCGAACCGTACGCCTCGATGTACAAGCCCGAGGACATGCCCGACCCGATCCCGATGGCCGCGCCTCACTACGAATCCCGCATCCTCGAGGAATCACGCGACTTCGTCGGGTCAGACAAACTCTCGCCCGTGGCGATGCGGCAATTACGTGCCCTGTATCACGGCTCGATCCGGATGATCGACGACAACATCGGCCGGCTGGTGAAATACCTTGAAGAGAACGGCCTGGCCGACAACACGATCATCTGTTTCACGACCGACCACGGCGACATGATGTGCGACCACGGCTTCATGACCAAGGGGGTCAAGCACTACGACACCGGCATCCGGGTGCCTCTCGTCGCCTGGGGGGCCGGGGTGCAGAAGGGGGGCGCCAGCGCGCGCCTGACGTCGTCGCTTGACATTTTCCCGACCTTGTGCGAATGGGCCGGCGCGCCGATGCTGCCGCCGGTCGAGGGGAAGTCGTTCGCCGGCGAGGCAGCGGCCGTCGGCAGCGACGAGGGCTGGGACGTCGTCACCGTCCAGGCTCCCCAGGCGCAGGTGCGCAGCATCGTGACGGCCGACGGTTGGCGATTCACGGTCATCGACGAAGCGGGCCAGGGCCAGTTGTTCAACTTGCGCGAGGACCCCCGCGAACAGCATGACCTCTACAAAAACCCGGCCTGGGCGGCCAAGCGACTTGAACTGCACGAAAAACTGACCCGCGCCTATATGGACTCGTCGCAAGTTCAGCAGTATCGCAACCTGCCGGCGGGTGACGAAGGGCGCGGCCTCGTTCTGCACGACCTTTCGGGCCCGGTCACGCCGACCTTTCAGATGGAACCGCTTTGAAGCACCACCTTTTAAGATTCATTCCGAATCGGCCGCGGCGCCCCCTTCCATAAACAGCTTCATCGGCTGAGGTGTTTCCGGAGTGCGGTTCGCGTTGGGATTCGGGTAGCGCACCGCGCGCCAACAAAGCCAGAGAAGCGGCATGGCGCCGCCGACGATGAAGAGCGCGTCGCCCGGCAAGCGCGCCCATTCCAGAAGGTTCACCCAGCGAAGCTCAATGAAGCTCAGGCTGCGCGCGTGCCAGTAACTCTCCGACAGGGCGTCGTGGAGCTGGACGATGCCGACCGGGAACAGGTTGGCGAACGCCATCCAGGCCAGGCCGATGTTGAGCGACCAGAAGGAACAAGCAGCCGCACCGTCGCTCCACTTGTCGGGGCGGGTGAGGTAGCGCAGGCAGAACAGCAACAGGCCAACGGCCAACATGCCGTAAACCCCCATCATCGCCAGGTGGCCGTGATTGGCCGTCAGGTTGGTGCCGATCTCGTAATAGCTGACGATCGGCAGGTTGATGAGGAAGCCGAAGACGCCGGCGCCGATGAAGTTCCACACGCCAACGGCCACCAGGAACCAGACCGCCCAGCGATGGAGGTGTTCGCCCTCGACCAGTGACTTTTGACCCGACTTCATGAAACCCCAGGCCTCGAGCGTCAGGAGCATCAGGGGAATGACTTCCATCGCCGAGAAGGTCGCCCCCAGCGCCATGTGGGCCACCGGCGTACCGCTGAAATAAAGATGATGCATCGTGCCGATGACGCCGCCGACCGAATAGAGGATGATGTCGAGGTAGATCACGCGGACGGCCGTTTTCTCGCGCACCATGCCGAGCAGGACGAACATGTAGGCGACGACGACCGTGGTGAACAATTCAAGGAAGTCTTCCACCCACAGATGGACAACCCAGAAACGCCAGAAGTCGTTGAGCACGAAGCCGCGGTTGGGACTGGCCATCAGGCCGACGGCGTAAAAGGCCGGGATGGCCAGGGCCGCGTAGAAGAGGAGCCAGGGCATGTTGCCCAGCGTCGTCTCGGCCATCGAGGCGCGCAGACCGCGACCCAGGATAAAGACCCAGAGCAAGAGGCCGACCACCAGCAGGATTTGCCAGAGGCGGCCCAGGTCGATGTATTCCCAGCCCTGATGGCCGACCCAGAACCACGCGCGACCGGCGCCGAGCCAGCCGCGGACGCTGGCGTATTCGCCGGCCAGGCTGCCGAACACGACGATGGCGACCGCGGCAAGCAGCAGGATCGACAGGCCGGCCTGGCCGCGCGGCTCGCGGCTGCTGATGAGCGGGGCGATGAAGATGCCCGTGGCCAGGTAAGAGGCCGAAACCCAGAAGATAGCCAATTGAAGGTGCCAGGTGCGCGCGATGTTATAGGGCAGGTATTTCGAAAAGTCGATGCCGTAGAAACCGTTGGGTTCGGCGCGGTAATGGGCCACGAGGCCGCCCACCAGCGTCTGGATCAGAAACAGCAGCGAACTGACCAGCAGGAAGCCGACCACGGCGCGCTGGGCGGGCGTGAGGGCGACCTTGTCCACCGGTAGGAAGCGGACGGGGCGTCGCTCGTCGGTCCAGCCGAGCCAGTCGTAACGTCCGAAGAAAAACAGAATAAGGCCCGTGCCCCCGAGCAGCCCGATGATCGAGATGGCGCTCCAGGCGATGGCGTCTCCGGTGACGCGATTGCCGGCCAGCGGCTCGGGCGGCCAGTTGTTGGTGTAGGAATAGGCCTGGCCGGGACGCGTGGCCGTGGCCGTCCAGGCGGTCCAGGCAAAAAAGGCGGTGAGTTGGTGAATCGCCTGGGGATCGCTGATCAGCCGGGCCTGAATCCCGCCCGCGGTCCTCTCCTGGTTGAACAGATTCAGGTAATACCGTTCGAGGTCGCGGAACGCCTCGGCCTGGGCGGCCGGCCAAGTCAGCGTGTCGGTTTTCGGATCGTAATGGTTTTCATGCAATTCGCGCGCCACGCGGTCGCCGGCCGATTCGCCCGGCTGGGGCTGCATTCCGTAACGGTCGATCATGTGGAGCGCCGACCGGTGCAGGTAATCGGCGGTGAAGTCGGGGCCGAGGTAGGCCCCGTGGCCGTAAATGGTGCCGTATTCCATGAGGCCGTGGCGCTCGAACACATTCATGCCGGCCAGGATATCGGCGCGCGTGAAAAGCGGCTGACCATCGGCGGCAATCACCCGTCCGGGAATGGGCGGCTGGTCCTGGTAAACCAGGTAAGTCAGGACGCCGAGAACGGCGAAGCCAACCAGGTAGGTCAAGATGGCGCCCTGGAACCACCAGGATGAAATGGGCATGGGGCGGCGCATGGCGTGTCTCCTTTCGCGGCGAGTGGAGGCCGGTGTATGCGTGAATCCCGAACCAAACCAATACGGTCGTCCTGAAGGGCACACGGTTAGTATGGCTCTCCGAGATCAGGGCAACCCTATTTCGTCAATCAGAACCGTTCAACGTCGACACAAATAGATGCCGCCGTTTTAATCAGATACGCCTCGCCTGGCATCGACTAAAAACATTAAAACCCCGAACTCCAATAATTGTCGGCCGTGATATCAGAGAAATCAAATTAAAAAGCGGATGACGGCGTCAGCGCGTAGATTCGCCCGGGAAGCTGGCGCACCTGGCCGTCGATTTCGAGGGTGAGAAGCCGTTCGAGCACGGCGGCGGCCGGGTGGCCGGCCTCGGCGCAACGCGCCAGGATCGTGTCGGCCGGCAGCGGTTCCGCGCGCAGGAGGCGGCGCAGTTCGGCGCCCAGCGGATCGTCGCTCGTAAAGCCAACGGCGTGTCCGTCGCCGCCGGCGGCAGGGCCTGCCAAATCCACGCCGGTCGCGGCGGAGCCGGTGGCGCTCCCCTCGCCCAAGTCTTCCATCTCGCGGCGTAGCTCGGGTCCGAGCGCGGCCAACACGTCTTCAGCCTTTTGGATGAGAACCGCACCTTCGGCCAGCAGGCGATTGGAGCCCTGGGCCGACCGGCGCGTGGCGTCGCCGGGGCAAGCCATCACGACGCGGCCGGCAGCCAGCGCGTGGCGCGCGGTGATGAGCGCGCCGCTGGTGGGCGAGGCTTCGATGATGACGGTTCCCAGTGCCAGCGCGGCGATGATTTCGTTGCGTTGCGGGAAGAGGCCCGGCGCCGGCTCGGTCGCCATCGGAAAGATGCTCAGGAGCGCGCCGCGTTCCTCCGCGACGATACGCTCGGCCAGGGGGGCGTTGGCGTGGGGATACAGCGGCCGCCCCAGCCCCTGGCCGAGGACGGCGATGGTTCGGCCGCGCCCCGGCGCCTCGACGGCCGCGCGGTGGGCCTCGGCGTCGATGCCGTAAGCCATGCCGCTCACCAACGCGACGCCCTGCGCCGCCAGCGGCCCGCACAGCGCGCCGGCCATGAGACGTCCGTAGGCGCTGGGATTTCGCGGGCCGACGATGGCCACGGCCAGGCGGTCGGTGGGG
Source organism: bacterium (assembly GCA_023480605.1). Taxonomy (GTDB): domain Bacteria; phylum Sumerlaeota; class Sumerlaeia; order MVZB01; family MVZB01; genus JAMCWS01. The sequence continues at coordinate 3,258 of JAMCWS010000263.1, read as the reverse complement.
AGCAGCCGACCCTTGGTCCACAGGACGGGCGGGCAGGCGGGCAGGCGGCGCAATAGGGTGGGGTATGCCGAGTCGGCCAGCGTGACCAACGTGACGCCGGCCTCGTTCACGCGCTCGAGTTCGGCGCGCGCCAAGCCGACGACGGCGGGGTCCAATAGGCGCGCCAGGCGGCCCGGACCCAGGCCGGGAACGGCGCCGAGGCGGCGCGCCGAAGCCGAGAAGATCGCCTCCGGTCCGCCCAGTTCGTCGAGCAGGCGATGGGCCAGAACCGGTCCCACCTCCGGGGCCAATGCCAGGCGCAACCATGCCTCACTTGCCATCGGGGCTCGTCCCGCCTTGCCTGAAAATGGGGTCGCCCGGCCGGCGGATGAATCCGCCCGATGCTCCGTTCCCGGCCGAAGCACCGCGCCCCTTCCGGAGCGTCAGTTGAGCAGATCCACCGGCTTACTGAGTTTGAACTTATCGATGATGTGCTGGCGGCCGTGCAAGTGGTCCGAGATGCCGATCATGACGAAATTGGCGACCCGGAACATCGTGGCCTTGTTGGCGATCTTGTCCTTGTCCGGATTGGCGTTAAAGCCCTTCTGGATCAGTTCGGCGAACTGCCTGGCCGCGTCGCTGGTCTGGAACATGATGTAAAAGAACCGGGCGTCGACGCCCTCGGCGCGGTAGCGCTCCGAAAGGAAATCGGTTTGCTGCCCGAAAAGACCTTCAAGTTGTTTGGCGTCGTTGGGCGACGCGCCGATCTCGAAGACCGCCGAGTTCTTGAGGTTGTCGAGGGTCAACTCGCCGGGCGAGACGATCTGGATGCTCTTGGGCAGATTGTTGTCGATATCCGCGTTCATCGGCACGTATTGAATCTGCTTGAACTCGATCTCCTTGTTGAAGAAGGGCCGCCAGACGGCGTTGCAGAACTTGCTGTAAAGAGGCAGCGACCAGGACATTTCACCGAAATTGCGGTAGTCGTAGATCCCGAAAGCCGGAATGCCCCACACGAGCATGAATAACACGAAGACGCCGAGGATGATTTTCAGATACATGCTGTGTATGAAGAAGTTGAGCTGCGTCATCAAGCGGTCTTTGCGCTGGGCGGCTCGGTGCGCCGCCTGGCTGATGCCCGCCAGACGCTGCTGCTCGTCCTCCAGCGTGCCGATGTGTTCGGTGAGCAGGAGGAAGCATTCGTTCCAGTCGAATTCGAATTTCTGTTTCTCGGCGTCGGTGTAACCGGCCACGCGGCGCAGCAGAATCGAGTCGGCGACGATCTGCATGATGTTCTGGCCGGTCTTGACGTCATGCTTCAGCATGGTCATGAATCCGTCATGCAGCATGGCGATGCGGCTTTTCAGTTCCAGGAACTTCATCTCGGCCTGGGTGGTAATCTTCTCGCCGGTCATCGCCATCAGGCAGAAATCGTGGAACTGACTCCAGCGCGTGTGAAGCTCGCGCGACTCCTCGATGCTTCGATTCAATTCCGGGTCTTCCATGGGTCTTGCCTGTTCGGTTGATTCTCCGCCGGTCGCAATCCGCCCCGGCCACACATTCGCATTTTATTAGTATCGCGACCGGAGGGTTGGGGTCAATCTTTACCTGTATTGCCTCGTACCTGCATTAGCCGGAGTGCGTTGTATTCGTGATCGTGATCGTGATCGTGATCGTGATCACGATCGTAATCGATTTTATTCCGAAGACTTCGAGCACGAGCACGAGCACAAACATTACGACCGGCATGTTCCGCATTTTCGTGACTCATCCCATGCATTCGGGGGACGCGCCCGTTATCCTGGGGCGCGTCCGGTGTTTGCCGGCGATGACGGCCGGATTGTTTTTTCCGGAGATCCGCGTCATTCCACGCCGGCCAATCCACGATGCCCTATTACGCGCCATCCTCGCCGCCTCCACCCGCGTGGATTCGCCGATTGAAAAGGAAAGCGAAATTGTCTATTTTGAAAAACGGGGGCGCCGGCGAGAAAGCTGCCCGATCGATGGCGTGGGTTGCCATGCCGACCGCGCGGAGGATCCGATCGTCAGGGCCCCGGCCACGCATGGCGGCCCAAAAACGGGGGCGGCCGCCGCCCAGGGACAATGCTATGAAAACCATGAGCCGCGAAAAGTTCGAACGCGAATTCATCTGCCCCAAGTGCCACGCTCACGGCGCCACGACCCAGGAAGTCAACGTCGGGCGGGCGGTGGCGGGCATGTTCCCGCTCCCGGCCAGTCGTTATTTCGCCGTATCCTGCGCGCTGTGCGGCTACACTGAATTTTATCTTCTCGCCATCGCCGTCAGAGCCGCCGAAACGGCGCCGGCGACCGGCAAACTCGCCGAAAAACCGGAATGACCGTCTCCGGGAACAAACCGTCCAGGATTTCACCGCGCCCATGCCACCACCCACCTCGCCCAGGAATCGCCCGGTGGCGGCCCCCGCGGCGCGCCGCAACGCCGCGGCCGAATTTCTGCGCGGCGTCGGCGACGTCTGGCGCGGCTTCGCCTTTCTGACCGGCCATCCGCGCCTTTGGCCGTGGGCGATCATTCCTTTTCTGCTCAACATCGCGTTATTCGCCCTTCTGACCGCCGTGGGGTGGCACTACGCCGACGCCTGGCTCGACAAGGTTTTTTTCGCGACCAGCAGCGCCTGGTTCGCCATCCTCGGGGGGGTGCTGGCCGTCCTGATCTGGATCGTCTTCCTGGCCGCGGTGGTATTCTTGTTCGTGCCGCTGGCGGCGCTGGTGGCCGCGCCGTTCAACGACGTCCTTTCCGAAAAAGTCGAGCGCCTCTACGCCGGTGCGTCGGTCGACGAAGCCTTTTCGCTGCGCGCCCTCGGGCGGGGGATCGTCGTGGGTTTGGGCAGCAGCCTGCGCCTGGCGACGCTGACGCTGGTCCTGTTGGCGGCCGCGCTGGCGCTGAACCTGATTCCGTCGATCGGCCCGCCGCTGGCGGCGGCCGCCTCGGCGGCGGTCACGATCCGTTTCCTGGTGCTCGAATTCACCTCCTATTCGATGGAACGACGCGTCTACGACTGGCGGGGACGGCGCGATTTCCTGCGCCGCAACCGGGCGCGCACGATCGGCCTGGGTTGCATGGCCTTCGTCCTGATGCTCGTGCCCGTCGTCAACGCCCTGTTCATCCCGGTCTCCGCCGTGGCTGGAACGCTCCTGTTCTGCGACACCGAACTGGACGGCCGGCGATGAGTTTTTCCTCTGCCAAAGCGCCGCCGTTGGGTTTATGATAAGGGTCCGTCGGGTGCCGGGGGGCGGCGGCCC
>JAMCWS010000204.1 GCA_023480605.1 bacterium | reverse complement strand
CGGTAAGCCCCAGGGCCTTGAGGGCGACGTCATTAATGTGAGGGGCGCCGCGGAAACTCAGGCTGCCGTTGACGTACTGGAGAATGTCCTGGATTTCGCGGGAGGAGTAACCCAGGCGGCGCAGGGCGCGCGGCACGGAGCCGTTGATGATTTTAAAATAACCGCCGCCGGCCAGCTTTTTGAACTTGACCAGGGCGAAGTCGGGCTCGATGCCGGTGGTGTCGCAGTCCATGAGGAGGCCGATCGTGCCGGTGGGGGCGAGCACGCTGACCTGGGCGTTGCGGAAACCGCTGGTCTCGCCCTGGTCGATGGCCTCGTCCCAGGCGGCGCGGGCGGCGGCCAGGAGGTAACTGGGGCAGAACTCGGCGCTCACGCGCTCGGAGGCGTCGCGGTGCTTGTGCATGACGCGCATCATCGGCTTGGCGTTGCGGGCGAAGCCGGGGAAGGGGCCCTTGACGGCGGCCAACTCGGCCGAGACGCGGTAGGCGTGGCCGGTCATGAGGGCCGTGATGGCGCCGCACATGGCGATGCCCTCGGGGCTGTCGTAGGGGATGCCAAGAACCATCAGCATCGCGCCAAGGTTGGCGTAGCCCAGGCCGGGGGGGCGGTAGTCGTGGCTGTTGCGGGCGATGCGGCCGGTGGGGTAACTGGAGAAATCGACGAGAATCTCCTGGGCGAGAATGAAAAGGCGGACGACGTGGCGGAAGGCTTCGACGTCGAAGTTGCCCTCGTCGTCGAGGAACTTGATCAGGTTGATCGAGGCCAGGTTGCAGGCCGAGTCGTCGAGGAACATGAACTCCGAGCAGGGATTGGAGGCGCGGATTTTGTCGGTGTTGGGGCAGGTGTGCCAGTCGTTGATGGTGGTGTCGAACTGGACGCCGGGGTCGGCGCAACGCCAGGCGGCCTCGCAGACCTGGCGCAGCAGGTCGGCGGCGTCGAGGCGGCTGACGAGTTCGCCGGTGGTGCGGGCGTAAGTGCCCCATTCTTTGCCTTGGAGGGCGGCCTGCATGAACTCGTCGGAGATGCGGACGGAGTTGTTGGAGTTCTGGCCGCTGACGGTGTGGTAGGCTTCGCCGTTAAAATCGGCTCCGAACTTGCCCGATTCGATCAGGACGCGGACCTTTTCCTCCTCGCGCACCTTCCAGTTGATGAAGGATTCGATTTCGGGGTGGTCCATGTCGAGGCAGACCATTTTGGCGGCGCGGCGGGTGGTGCCGCCGCTCTTGGTGGCGCCGGCGCCGCGGTCGAGCACCTCGAGGAAGCTCATGAGGCCGGAACTGGTGCCGCCGCCGGAAAGCTTCTCCTGGCAGCCGCGCAGGCGGCTGAAGTTGGTGCCGGTGCCCGAGCCGTATTTAAAAATGCGCGCCTCGGTCTTGGCCAGCTCGAAGATCGACATCAGGTCGTCCTCGACCGACTGGATAAAACAGGCCGAGCATTGGGGCCGCAGGTAGGAATTCCCGATCTCGAAGACGTCTTTCTTGTCGAAATCCCAGGCCCAGTTGCCGCCGCTGCCGGTGATGCCGTAGGCGTGCCAGAGGCCGCAGTTGAACCAGACGGGGCTGTTGAAGGCGCCGAACTGGTGGACGACCAGGTAACCGAGTTCGTCTTCAAAGGCGTCGGCGTCGTCGACCGACTCGAAATAGCCGCCCATGGCCTCGCCGGCCTCGCGGATGGTGTGGACGATGCGGTGGACGACCTGGCGGGCGCTGGTCTCGCGCCCTTCGGGCGAGGGAACGCCGCGGCGGCGGAAGTACTTTGAGACCAGGATGTCGGTGGCCAGTTGGCTCCACTCCTTGGGCACTTCAAGATCCTTGGCCTCGAAGACGATCGAGCCGTCGGGGTTGGTGATGACGGAGCGACGCTTATCGTATTCGACCTGGTCGAGGGGGTGGATTCCGGGTTGGGTGTAACGACGGGACAATTTCATGAGGTGAGCTCCACCTAAATGGTTGCGGGATGGCGCCGATGCCGGCCGGCGCGAAAACGCGAATCACACGGCAACCAGCCGCCCGCCTTCCGCGACCGGGCCAAGGGCAAACGGCCCGGCAGGGGCTCTTTCCACGCGTGCTGAGGAACGGGTGGAACCGCCAGGGGAACGCATCAAGCGGGTCCGATCGCTACGGGAGGCGGCAGCGAGAGCCGTTCGAGTCCTGCCGGGCCGTTCATCCGTTCTGCTGGCGCTGGTGCCGGGAACCCGGACCGCCCATGCGGCCGGGGAGCGCAGGATCAGTTTATCACATTCACGGGAGCGGGTGAAGTTCCTGCGCGGGCGCACGACCCGCCTTGCCATCCTGCGGGGGTAAGGGAACTCCACCTGGAATCAGTCATTTTTCCAGTGACGGCGCGTTACGACGAAAAACAACAATTAGAATTTCTTAACGCCGCATTGTGGAGATATTAATAGCGGGATCGGCGGCCGGAGTCAAGCGGAAAAATCAATATATTGTTGGTCACGATCCGGCTAGGCACCAGATATTGTATCTGAGGCGTCGTGGGGCAAAATGCTTGTCGTTATTCAACTTGGAGCGCCGCCCGGGCGGCGGCGAAGCGGCGCCCCGGCGGATGCGTGCCCCCGAGGGCGGAAAAATCGGCTTCTGGAGCCGCCGCGCGCACCGACCGAGCCGTCGCCGCGCGCCGGTCCGTTGAGTCTTCCGCCAGGGGCGGCGAGCCGTATCCGGACCGGGTTGTTATCAGAGCGGATCAAAAATTCATGGCAATTGGGCGCGGTTTATTCTAGATAAAGACGAACCGAGCCGCAGGATCAAGTGCCGGAGAGGTTGGCGCGCGGATCGCCGCGACCGGCCGACCGATTGGGTGAAAGGTTGAACCATCCATGAACCGCCCGCCCTTCTTTACGTCGTTGGATCTTGTGTTTCTGATTTCGGCGTTGCTGGGCGGAATACTTTTTTTGCTGCGCCTCGTTTTGCAATTCCTGGGCACCGATCACGGCGCCGACGTCCACACCGACCTGGCGGCCGATCACGACATCAGCGGGCATGACAGCGGGATGAAGTTGCTGTCGTTCCAGGGCATGACCGGCTTCTTCCTGATGTTCGGCCTGGTGGGGCTGTCGCTTTCGATGCAGAGCCCCGCCGGCCCGATCCTGTCGATCCTGGGCGCCTTCGCGGCGGGATTCCTCACTCTGGTGCTGATCGGCTACATCACCTTCATGATGACCCACCTGCAAAGCAGCGGCACGGTGGACACGCGCGAAGCGGTCGGCCAGGAAGGCTCGGTTTACCTGACCATCCCCACCGGCGGCACGGGCAAAGTCCAACTGACGATCCACGACCGAATGCGGTTTTACGACGCGGTGAGCGAGGGGCACGAGAGCCTGAAGACGGGCGAACGGGTGCAGGTGGTGCGCGTGACGGGCGGCAACGTGATGGTGGTGAAAAAAGCGATCTCTTACCAATCTTGAGTCAGGAGCGGAACCATGGGTTTTTTCGAGGGCTACTCGCTCTGGGTGATCAGCGGCGGGGTGCTGATCATCCTGCTGGTGTCGACGTTATTATACCTGGCCCGGCGTTATAAACGCTGTCCGTCGGACCGGATTCTGGTGGTCTACGGCAAGGTCGGCGAGGGGCAGTCCTCGCGCTGCATCCACGGCGGGGGCGCGTTCGTCTGGCCGCTGATCCAAGACTCGGCTTACATGAGCCTGGTGCCGATGACGATCAGCATCCCGCTGCAGAACGCGCTATCACTGCAGAACATCCGCGTCAACGTCCCCAGCACGTTCACGGTGGGCATCAGCGTGGAGCCGGCGATCATGAACAACGCCGCCGAGCGCCTGCTGAACCTGCTGCCCAAGGAAATCGAGGAGATGGCGCGCGAGATCATCTTCGGCCAGTTGCGCCTGACGGTGGCTTCGCTGACGATCGAGCAGATCAACCAGGACCGCGAAAGCTTCCTGGAGGCGATCCGCCGCAACGTCGAGCCCGAACTCAATAAAATCGGCCTTTACCTGATCAACGTCAACATCACCGACATCACCGACGAATCGGACTACATCACCAGCATCGGCAAGAAGGCGGCGGCCGAGGCAATCAACAAGGCCCGGGTCGACGTGGCCGAGCAGGAACGGGTCGGCGCGGTCGGTCAGGCCGTCGCCACGCGCGAGAAGGTCATCAAGGTGGCCGAAAACGAGGCCGAATCGCAAAAGGGCCAGAAGCGGGCCGAGGCCGACCGCCGCGTCATCGTGCAGCAGCAGGAGACGCTGGCGGCGATCGGCGAAGCCGAAGCCACGCGCGAGAAGACGATTCGCGTCGCCGAAAACCTGGCCCAGGCGGAGAAGGGCCAGAAAACGGCCGAGGCCGACCGGCGCGTTTACGTCGAGGCGCAGGAAGCCGCGGCCATCAAGGGCGAGAACACCGCCAAGGCCGAGATCGCCGAGGCCAACGCCGACCTGGCGATCCGCCAGGCCGAGGCGATGAAGCGCGGCGAGGTCGCCAAGCGCGAGGCGATCGCCGAGGTGCAACGGGCGCAATACACCGCCGAACAGGAGCGCCTGACGGCGGAGGAAATCGTGCGTCAGGAGATCGAGCGCCGCCGCATCGAGATCGCCGCCGAGGCCCAGGCCGAGAAAACCCGCCGCGAAGCCAAGGGCGAAGCCGACGCCATCCTGGTCAAATACGAGGCCGAGGCGCGCGGCCTGCGCCAGGTGCTCGACAGCAAGGCCGCCGGCTACCAGGCCCTCGTGCAGAGCTGCAACGGCGATGCCCGGGCGGCCGCCACGCTGCTCATGACCGAAAAAATCGAGGATATCGTCGCCGTGCAGGTCGAGGCGATCAAGAACCTCAAGATCGACAAGATCACCGTCTGGGACGGGGGCGACCGCCAGGGCGGCTCGGCGACGGCCAATTTCCTCTCGGGCCTGATCAAGAGCCTGCCGCCGATCCAGGAGATCGCCACGATGGCGGGCGTGGAATTGCCCGATTACCTGGGGCGGATCGCCGACGCGCACATCGAACGCAAGGAAGACGACCTCGCCCGACCCGCGAAGCAAGGCGTGGCCGCCGGGCGGCAAGAGTGACTGAGTCACAATCAGGATTTGGCGTCATTATTTGTCGCTGTAAAAGGCGGTTTTCGACAGGATGAACAGGGATGTCGGAATGGGTCAATGACGCCGCGGAGCATATGACTGAATTCGTTTGGTCCTGAATCATCCTGTCCATCCTGTCATCCCGTCAATTGCCGTCAGGATATCAGGAAGCGAAAAGGATATATTATCCAGAACGACAAGAGAGAGTCTGTCCACATGGAATCCATGAAACGGCGTCAATTTCTCGAAGGCATCGCGGCCGGAGTCTTGGCCGAGGCCGCCCTGCCTCTCGTGTCATGCGTCCGAGCGACCGCCAGCGCGAAAAAGGCCGACGCCGAGTCCATCGCCATCTATCCGAAGAAGGAGGGAACCGCCATGCCCGAAGTACGCATTGAATACCTGCATCCGAAGGAAATCGAGGAGCGAATGGGGGCGTGCCCGACGCTGTTCCAACCCCTCGGGACGGTCGAGTGGCACGGCAAGCATAACTGGGTGGGCGTCGACGCGCTCAAGGCGCACGCCCTGTGCGTGCAGGCGGCGCAACGGGGGGGCGGACTGGTCGCCCCACCGGTTTACGGCGGCGTCGGCGGGCTGGACCAGCCCCACACGTTCGTCATGGAACCGGAAAATTCACTGGGTGGCGTCTACGTGCGGCCGTGGGTTGAAAAACTCTGCTCGGAGGCCGTGCGCCAGGGCTTCAAGGCCGTCATCATCCTCACGGGCCACTACGGCGCCGGGCAACAAATGATCGTGCGCGAGTTGGCCGTGCGCATGAGCCGCCTGCTGGGCGTACCGATCCTGGGAACGCCCGAATACGTCCTGGCCCTCGACGAAGGTTACTCGGGCGATCACGCCGCCTGGGGCGAAACCTCGCTCATGATGCACCTCTACCCCGGCAGCGTCGACCTTTCGCGCCTGGGCGAGGCGCCCCACCAGGGCGTCGGCGGGCGCGACCCCAAGCTTTATGCCACGGCTGCCGACGGCAAGCGCCTGGCCGACCGGATCGTCGAGCGACTGGCGCGCCTGGCCGCGCGCATGCCGCAGTGGGATGGAGCGACGCTGGACCGGTTCATCGCCGCCGAGGGGGCGCTGGTTGACCGCCAGATCCGCCTGGCCGCCGAGACGGGCAAGGCATGGGAAGGATGGCGAAAAATCGGCGACGGCAAGACCATCACGCCATATGGCCAGGCGCTGGCGGAGGAGCGATTCGAGGAAATCGCGCAAATCGCCGCCAATTTGTAAGTCCGGCCGAAGCAATTGTGCCCCGGTGACGCCCGGCGGGGTGGAATCACAACCCAAATGCCGAAAAGTCCGTTTGGAGTCGAAGCTTCTACTTGATATTGGCTAAAAAAGCGCCGCGCACGGAATCTTAATTCGTGTTATATTACGAAACGATTCCGATCCGAAAGACCCATCCAAGCGGCCGATCCTTGGCGTTTCGGGGCAAAGCGCGGGTCTCAGGCGGGATAGTAGATCCGCAGGCAGAACTCGCACAGGCCGTGGCTGACGAGGTGGGGGGGGTTCCTCACCCAGTCGGGAATCCAGTCCCACTGGAGGGGGTAATCGTGGCGTTGGAATCGCCGGCAATGGCCGCACTGTTTGGCCAGGCCCTGGGAACCGCGGTAAACCGAGTCGATCGGCACGTTGGCCGGCCGTTCACGCGGGTCGTGCGGACGCTCGACAACCAGGGAGTGAATGATCATCAATCCTTGCCCGCCCGCGATGGAGTGGATCCGCTCGTGGTAGAGACGATACGCATCAGGGCTGGAGCACTCGTAGTCGTGATCGGCCGGCTGACTTGTTTCGATGACGCGCCGGTAAAGAACGCGATAATACTCGTCGAGCGGTGGCGGGCAGGCCGTCAGGACCGACACGCCCAGGCCGAAGCGCGTCGAGATGTCCGGTTCGCCGCCGTTGGCCGCGGCGAAGTCGAACCATGCCTGATTCATGAAGGCGAGCCGGCCATCGGGCCATAAACCAGATATCGTGGAGGGGTCGGCGTCGAGTTTGCCGGGATCGAAAACATCGATCAAATTCATAAACCGTTCGTCACATTTCACGGGAGTCCGTCTCCTTGCGGCAACCGACCGGCTGCATCCACGACCAGAACAATTCACAAGGCAATGTTTCTGAACGATCAATATGAACGGGGCCGGCGGGCGAATCAATACAAATGTATAACGACGGGGCGGGCGGACGCATTCAGCGGACTCGCGGTGCGATTCCGCGCGTTCAGGGGGCTAAATTTCCATTGCAAGGCCACGCGCGCTGCCGGATGATTCGGCTATCCGCATCCTGACGGCCAGAGGACGGCATTGCGCCGGGACGCCCCGCCGGATCCCTCGGGCCGAGCGCCATTGCGATTGGATCGGTCACATGAAATGAACGGCGTGAGGGGGGCGATGTTTCGTAATCCGTGCCTGAGATGCGGGGCGTGTTGCGCGTTATTCCGAGTCTCGTTTTACTGGGCCGAGGCCAGCGACGCGCGTATGGCCTGATGCCGCTGCGCACCAAGGACTGGCGCATGCCCGATGACGGCATCCGGCGGGCGGCCTGGGGCGCGCCATCCCGATTTTGTCGCATAGTCGCGCCTGGCGCCGGAGCGTGTCGAACTCCGCCGCCAGAAAGGATTCCGGCCGATGACTCAGCATACCACGAATGATGGCGCCGGGCCGACGGCCGTCCAGACGATGCCCCTGGACGGGGAGTGGCACCTGACGGGCTGGGATCCGGCGGGCCGGGGCGAACATCGCCTGGCAGGGCGCGTGCCAGGCCACGTCCACGCCGACCTGCTGCGCGCGGGCCTTATTCCCGACCCCTTCCGGCGCGACCAGGCCGACCAGTGCCAGTGGGTCGAGCGCTGGTTCTGGCGCTACGAACGAGAGTTTGAGTTGCCGGCGGATTTTGACGCACGATGGGCGGTGCTCAAGTTCCAGGGACTCGACACCCACGCCGAGATCCACCTCAACGACCGGACGATCGGCCACGCGGCCAACATGTTCGTTCCGCACCGGTTCGAGGCGGGGCCATGGCTGCGCGCGGGAGTCAACCGCATCGAGGTGGTTTTCGTCCCCAATTATGTCGCCATGGCCCACAAGGACGTGGCGCGTTTCCGGTCGTGCTTCTCGTCGGACCGCGTCTACGCCCGCCGGATGCAGTGCGCCTACGGCTGGGACTGGACGCACCGGCTGGTCGGGGCGGGCGTCTGGCGGCCCGTAACGTTGAGTTTTTACCGTTCGGCGCGCCTGGCCGATTGTTGCATCCGCACGGTGGAGCTCGGGGCTGACGCCGCGCGGCTGGAGATCGAGTGTGAGATCGAGCGGCGCGCCGGCAAGCCGCTGGCGCTGGACCTGCGCATCGAAGACCCCGATGGACGAGTCGCCTGGGCGACGACGATCGAGCCGGCCGGCAAGGGGGGGGCCATCGGGCTGGAGCTCGCCCGGCCGCGCCTGTGGTTTCCCAACGGTTACGGCGAGCAACCGTTATATCGCCTGACGGCGACGCTGCGGGCCGCGTCGACCACCGGCGGTGGAACCGGGCGCCCCCTCGACAGCCGGTCGATAACCTTCGGCATCCGCACGGTTGGGATTGAGGAGATACCCGACGAGCGGGGCGGTTCGTTCACGCTGGCAGTCAACGGCGAGCGGATCTTCGCGCGGGGGGGCAACTGGGTGCCGCCCAGCCCGTTTCCCGGCACCGT
>JAMCWS010000160.1 GCA_023480605.1 bacterium | reverse complement strand
CGAAAAATCATACCCGCCGCCCTGCGAATCCCCCGCCCGTCACACCCGCCGGCATCGCAAAACACAACGCCCGCAACCCTCGCCACGCCGCCAGTTTCCCAGCCGCTGCGCCATTTGCGGAATCGCTGGCGCGGCGCCGTTGTCGTTGACATACCAGCCCGAATAATGATAGTAGTGCAGGCTTTGCCCGCCCTTTGAGGCGGTCAAGAGATCTGTTGTTTGCGCGCGGGAACCATTTGGCGCTTTCAAACCGGTCCGCCGGCCATTACAATATCTTGATTTGTTGTTTCCTGGAAGGGGACGATCATGAATCTCGATCTCTTCAGCACGGCGGCCTGGGCCCAGGAAGCCGCCAACCGGGGCGCGGCGGCCGCGCCGGGCGCCCCGCCGACGGCGGCTCCCTTCAGCCCGCTCCTGTTGATGTTCGGCGCGCTGGCCGTCCTGTTTTATTTCATGATCCTGCGGCCCCAGAAGCGGGACCAGGCCAAGCGCCAGGCAATGCTCAACACGATCGCCAAGGGTGATGACGTGGTCACCTCGGGCGGCATCCACGGCAGCGTTGAGAGCGTCAACCAGAACGAGGGGGTCGTGACGGTGAACGTCGCGCCCAAGGTGAACATCCGTTTCTCGAAGGCCGCGATCGTCGCCATCGTCAAGAAGAAAGACAAGGGCGGCCAGGCCGAAGGCTGAGCCGGCCGCGAAGGACCCCGCAACGGAAACCATGGATTCCGCACGAGACGATTTCGAAACCCTTGACGAGCCCGTTCTGGACGAGGAAGCGGCGGCGGCAACGGCCGACGCCGGCCTGGACCCGACCCGCGTCACCTACCAGGTCCTGCGTCGCGATCCCGAGATCGTCACGCTGATCCGGATGGCCGACAAATACCTGGAGACGATCGGTTACACCGATCACGGCCTGGGCCACATCTCGCGGGTCAGCACGCGGGCCTACCGCCTGCTGGCGCAACTCGGCATGCCCCGGCGCGAGGCCGAACTGGCCGCCGTCGCCGGTCTGCTCCACGACATCGGCAACATGGTCCACCGCGAGTCCCATCCCCAGACGGCGGCGGTGATGGCGTTTGGGCTGCTGCGCGAGCGCCGGATGCCGCTGGAGGAAGTCGCCGTGGTGCTGGGGGCCATTGGCAACCACGACGAGGAGAACGGCGATCCGGTCAGCAATCCCGGCGCCGCACTCATCATCGCCGATAAAAGCGACGTGCTGCGCTCGCGGGTGCGCAATCCCAAGATGATCAATTTCGACATCCACGACCGGGTTAACTACGCCGCCAAACAGTCGGCCCTGAGCGTCGACCCCGGGCGCCACCTGATCACCCTGACGTTGGAGATTGACACCCGCATCAGCCAGGTGATGGAATATTTCGAGATATTTCTTTCCCGCATGCGCATTTCGCGCCGGGCAGCCAACTTTCTGAATTGCGATTTTGAATTGATTATCAACAAAACGCAGGTTCTCTGAGGCGTCCGTTCGCTGAAGACCGGACGCCCCGTCAAGCAAGAAAAGGAATATATCCGGTCATGAAACAGATTTCCTGGCTTCGCATCTGGATCATTATCGCCGTCACCGTCATTTCGGTGGTGCTGGTCATCCCCACGGCACGCTATTACTGGAATTTACGCCATGAAGTTCAGCCGACCAGCCCCGAGCCGGCGGTCACCGGCCCGGCCCCGGCGGCGCAAAACACCGAAGCCTACGCCGCCTGGAAAGCGCAGAATCCGCAATGGGTCGCCTGGTCGGAAAAGAACCAGGCCTACCTAGCCTGGGAAAAGAAAACCGAGCAACTGCGCCTCGCCGCCATCCCGCTTGGCCTGGACCTGATCGGCGGCGTCGACGTGACCCTGATGCTCGACCGCGAGAAGGCCATGAGCGAGCAGGTCAATGAGCTGATCGCCTCGATCAAGCGCGACCTGGACAACGCCAAAATCACGGCCAACCTGAAGGCCGTGCCGGGCCAGGCGGCGTTCGTCATCGAGCTGCCCAACCGCGAAGACGCGCGCAACGCCGCCAACCGGCTCAATGAATACGTCGGACGCGATGTCATCTCCGGTAAAGTCAGCGAAAGCGACCTGCGCAGCGGCAAGCCCGTCACCGTCGAACTCAACGCCCTGGAAATCAACAAGCAACTCGTCCAGGACCTGGAGGGCACCAAAAAGCGCATCGCCGACCGCGTCGACGCCCTGGGCGTCACCCAGCCGCGCATCGCGCTGCAGGGCGCCGACCAGATCCGCATCCAGGTGCCCGGCGAGAAGGACCCCGACAAGCTGATCAACACCGTCATTCAACCGGCCTTCCTCGAGTTCCGGTTGGTGGACAAGCGGATGAACCAGATCATCGGGGCCGACGGCAAGCCCCTTCCCGGCGTCACCATCCCCGTCGGCACCGAGATCAAGTCCAGCAAGATCGGCCACATCGATGAATCCACGGGCCAGCTCGTTTACACGACGAGCGACTACCTGCTGGAAAGCAAGGACGAACTGACCGGCGCGGACCTGCGCAGCGCCAATGTCAGTTACGTGCCCAGCGACTTCCAAAACCCGATCCAGGTGTCGCTGGAGTTCAACCCGGCGGGCACCCGGAAATTCGCCGACGTGACCAGCGCCAACGTCGGCACCCAGCTTGCCATCCTGCTCGACGGCGTCGTGCGCTCGGCCCCCGTGCTCCAAGCGGCCATCACCGACGGCCGGGCGGTCATCACCGGCGGCTTTTCGCAGGAGGAGGCCACCGAACTGAGCCAGGTCCTCAAGGCCGGCTCGCTCAAGGCTCCGCTCAAGATCGAGAGCAAACGGACCGTCGGCGCGACGACCGGCGCCGAGTCGATCAAGGACGGCGTCAAGGCCCTCTACCTCGGCGCGGTCGTCATTACCGTCTTCATGATCGCTTACTACGGCACGGCCGGCGTCATCTCGGTCGTGGCCCTGGCCCTCAACATTTTGATCATCCTGGCCATCATGTCCCTGGCCAAGGCCACCCTGACTCTGTCGGGCATCGGCGGCATCCTGCTGACCATCGGCATGGCCGTCGACGCCAACGTGCTCATCTACGAGCGCATCCGCGAGGAAGTCAAGGCCGGCCGGCCATTGGGCCAGGCCATCGGACTGGGCTTTGCCCGGGCCTTCAACGTCATCTTCGACTCGAACCTGACCACGCTGCTCTCGGCGCTGGTCCTTCTGCAGTTCACCGAGGGCTCGGTCTTCGGCTTCGCCCTGACGATGACCTTCGGCCTGCTGGCCAACCTGTTTACCGGCCTGACGGTCACCTACACGCTGTGCGCCCTCTGGTTCGCCCGGTTCGGCCACCTGTCGCTGGGGCGTCTGTCTTTTTTCCCGCACTCTAATTTCGATTTCATCAAGGCTCGTCATTTCAGTTGGTCGGGATCGACCCTCGTGTTGATTGTCGGCCTCATCCTCGTGATCGCGCGCGGCGGCCTGCAGATGGGTGTCGACTTCGAAGGCGGTTCGCGCGCCGAGGTGCAGTTCGCCAAGCCGACGAGCGAAGTGGCGATCCGCGACGCCATGACCGCCGCCGGGCTCCAGGACCCCAACGTGCAGCCGGTCACCGACCGCCCCAATTACTACATCATCGACGTCAAACTGCTGCCGGTGGGCACGAAGGTCAAAACCGTAGCGGCCGCCGGCCAGACCGAGGCCGCGGAGAAGACGATCGGCCAGGCCGACCAGCTCGAGGCCACCGAGGCGCGCGTGGAGCAGGGGTTGAGACAGGCCTTCCCCGGCACGAACGCCTTCACGATCGCATTGCAGTCGGGCTTCGGCGCCCAGAGCGGCCAGGCCTTCTCGAAACTGGCGTTGTGGGTCGTTTGCCTGGGGTCGATGGCCATCATGATTTACCTGGCGTTCCGTTTCGAACCCGTCTTCGGGGTGGCGGCCGTCGTCGCCCTGCTACACGACCTGCTCATCGTCGTCGTACTCGGTTCGCTCTGGAACGTGCAGATCACCCTGGACGTCGTGGCCGCGCTAATGGTGCTGATGGGCTTCTCGGTCAACGACACGATCGTGATCTTCGACCGAATTCGCGAGAATACGCGGACGATGTTCGGCAAGAGTTTTGGCGAGATCTGCAACCTGGCGATGAACCAGTCGCTCTCGCGGACGATCCTGACCTCGGGCACCGTGTTCGCCGCCGTGCTCTGTCTTTACTTCATCGGCGGCGAGGGATTGCGATCGTTCGCGAAGGTCTATCTGTTGGGGACGATCACGGGCACCTTCTCGTCGGACTTCATCGCCGCGCCGCTGGTCTACCAGTGGAACAAATACAAGGGCAACCGCCTCCAGATGGCCCTGGCGGCCAAGAAAAAGAAGGTCGAGAAGGCCCAGCCGGTGCGCAGCGCCGGCGCGGCCACCCGGCCCAACGCCTACACCGGACGCTAAAAACCGGCCGAATCAAGCGGCCGGCGGGGGCGGCGATATACGCCCGCAGGCCGGAAAAACGCGGTTGACAAAAAAATTGCCAGTAGTCTGGCAATCCGATACCATCGGGGCCTTGGCGCGGCCAGGGCTTTCGCGGCGGCTCGATCCCCGCCAGGTCGAGGACGGATGAGCCACAACCTTTACTCCGAGCCACACATGACAAAGGAGTTTGGCGAATGACGTCGCAAAACCACAAATTGAACACCTGGATCGACGAGGCCGCCCGCCTCTGCCAGCCCGACCGGATATACTGGTGCGACGGCTCCCAGGCCGAATACGACCGCCTTTGCGCGGAAATGGTCGCCGGCGGCACCTTCGTCAAGCTCAACGACGCCAAACGCCCCAACAGTTACCTTTGCCGGTCCGATCCGGGCGATGTGGCGCGGGTGGAAGACCGCACCTTCATCTGCTCGCGTCGCCAGGAGGACGCCGGCCCGACCAACAACTGGGCCGATCCGGTGGAAATTAAAAAACGCTTGACCGACCTTTATCGCGGGTGCATGAAGGGCCGGACGATGTACGTGATTCCCTTCAGCATGGGGCCCATCGGCTCGCCCATCGCCCACATCGGCGTCGAGCTGAGCGACTCCCCCTATGTCGCCGTCAACATGCGCGTCATGACCCGTATGGGCAAGGCCGTCCTGGGCGCCCTCAGCGACGGCGAGTTCGTTCCCTGCCTGCACTCGGTCGGCGCTCCGCTGGCCCCGGGCCAGAAGGACGTCCCCTGGCCCTGCAACAAGACCAAGTATATCTGCCACTTCCCGGAGGAGCGGACGATCTGGTCCTACGGCTCGGGCTACGGCGGCAACGCCCTGCTGGGCAAAAAGTGTTTCGCATTGCGCATCGCCTCGGTGATGGCGCGCGACGAAGGCTGGCTGGCCGAGCACATGCTGATCCTCGGGATCACCACGCCGGCGGGCAAAAAATACCACGTCGCGGCGGCTTTCCCCAGCGCCTGCGGCAAAACAAACCTGGCCATGCTCATCCCGACCATCCCCGGCTGGCAGGTCACTTGCGTGGGCGACGACATCGCCTGGATGAAGTTCGGCGACGATGGCCGCCTCCACGCGATCAACCCCGAATACGGCTTCTTCGGCGTGGCGCCCGGCACCAGCATGGAATCCAATCCCAACGCCATGCTGACGATGACGAAAAACTCGATCTTCACCAACGTGGCCCTGACCCCCGACGGCGACGTCTGGTGGGAGGGGATGACCGACGACCAGCCCGATCAGCTCGAGGACTGGACCTGTCAGCCCTGGACGCCCGACCACGAGCGCCTTTCCTCGCACCCCAACGCCCGCTTCACCACCCCGGCCGGCCAGTGCCCGGTGATCGATCCCGACTGGGAAAGCCCGCGCGGGGTGCCCATCGACGCCATTCTCTTCGGCGGGCGCCGCCCGCGGATGATTCCCCTGGTCAATCAGAGCTTCGACTGGGAGCACGGCACCTTCCTGGGGGCGATCATGTCGTCGGAAAAAACCGCCGCCGCCGCCGGCAAGGTCGGCGAGGTGCGCCGCGACCCGATGGCCATGCTTCCCTTCTGCGGCTACCATATGGGCGATTATTTCGCCCACTGGCTCAAAATCGGCCGGACAGTCGACCCCGCGAAGCTGCCGAAGATTTTCTATGTCAACTGGTTCCGTAAAAGCACCGACGGCCGGTGGCTCTGGCCGGGGTACGGCGAAAACAGCCGCGTTCTGAAATGGATCATCGAACGAGTGGCCGGCCAGGGCAAGGCGCGCCAGACGCCCGTCGGCTGGCTGCCGACGGTCGACGCCATCGACCTGGCCGGGATCAACATCAGCCCGGCCGACATGACGGAACTGCTCAGCTTCGACCTGGCCGGCTGGAAAGAGGAACTGCCCGGCATCAAGGAACATCTCGATACATTCGGCGATCGCCTGCCGGCGCCCTTGCGGCGGCAATACGAAGCCCTCGCGCAGCGGCTGAGCGAAGCCCGCCCCGAGTAACGCGCGCGGCCCCGGCGCCCGCGCCCGGAGTCTCGCCCTGGGTGGCGGCGATGTGGCGTATTGCCTTTGTCGGCCTTCAGCCAGGGGCCGGTTTTCGTTTGAGGCCGCCCGGCGCGGGAAGTATAGTTGACTCTGAGAGAGCGGTCGGGAAGTAAAATTCCATCCGCTTGTTTTTTCCGGCGGATTCGATGCGCCGGAAAAGAAGGGGACCGATTGCGCGGAGCGACCGCGCGCGACGCACCGCCCCCCCGCTAATCGCCCGGACAGGTGACGCAGATGGAAGTGGAAAAAACGCCGCTCGAGGGGCTTCTGATCATACATCCCCGGGTGTTCGCCGATCCCCGCGGTTTTCTTTACGAAAGCTACAATGAGGCGAAATTCCGCCAGGCCGGCCTCAACACCGACTGGCGGCAGGATAATCACACCTTTTCGGTCAAAAATTCGCTGCGCGGCATGCACTTCCAGCGCGGCGAAGGCCAGGTGAAACTGGTCCGCTGCACCCAGGGGCGCGTCTGGGACGTGGCCGTCGATATCCGCCCCGAATCGCCGACTCTGGGTCAGTGGTTCGCCATCGAATTGAGCGCCGAAAACAAGCGGATGCTTTACCTGGCGCGGGGCTTCGCGCACGGCTACGTCGTCCTGAGCGACGGGGCCGAAATCATATACAAATGCAGCTCCGTTTATCACGGCGAACTCGAGGACCAGATCAAATGGGATGACCCCCGGATCGGCATCGACTGGCCCGTCCGCCATCCCATAATCTCCGAGCGCGACCAGACCGCCCAGTCGTTCAGTCACTACCTGGCGACGGTCCGGCCGCGAGTGGCCTGACGCCGCGGCGCGCCCGGTAAATAAATGCCGACCGCTTTTCGTATTTCCTTGCGACTTTCGTGTTTTTCGCGCGATTTCGTGGCTAATTCGTTCTTTCAGGCAGATTAGAGGTAAGCGAAACGATGGACAAAGGCATCATTCTGGCAGGCGGGTCGGGCACGCGCCTTTACCCCCTATCGCGGGTGGCGAGCAAGCAACTCCAGGCGATTTACGACAAGCCGATGGTCTATTATCCGCTGTCGACCCTTATGCTGGCCGGCATCCGGCGCTTGTGCGTCATTTCGACGCCCCACGACCTGCCGCGCTTCGAAGACCTGATGGGCGACGGCCGCCAGTGGGGCATCGAGCTGACCTACCGCGCGCAGCCCGAGCCGCGCGGCATCGCCCAAGCCTTCCTCATCGCCGAGGATTTCATCGCCGGCGACCCGGTCTGCCTTATTCTGGGCGACAACCTTTTCTACGGCCGCAGCGAGATCTCCAATTATTGCCGCGGTTTCAGCAGCGGCGGGCTCATCTTCGCTTATCGCGTGCGCGACCCCGAACGCTACGGCGTCGTCGAGTTCGACCGCGATGGGCGGGTGCTTTCGATCGAGGAAAAGCCGCGTCAGCCGCGCTCCTCCTACGCCATTCCGGGCATCTATCTCTTCGACGGCCAAGTGACGGAAATCTGTCGCGGCCTGCGTCCCTCGGCCCGTGGCGAACTGGAAATCACCGACGTACAAAAAGTTTATTTGTCGCACAACCAGTTGCGCGTGGCGCCCCTGGGGCGCGGCACCGCCTGGCTCGACACGGGCACCACGTCGGCTTTGCAGGAGGCGAGCAACTTCGTGGCGATCCTCGAAAAACGCCAGGGCTCCAAGGTCGGCTGCCCCGAAGAGGTGGCCGCGCGCATGGGTTTTATCGGCCTGGATCAGTTCGACGCGCTTGTGGCCGCGATGCCCGACTGCGAATATTCGGCCTACCTCAAGGACATCGGCCAGGAGATGCGTCACGTCCGTCCGGCCCCCCCGACCGGCGCCGGGCCGGTCTGATCCAGGCGACGCCCGACCGGCCTGAACGGGCCGGCGCGTCCGGGACCGTCAGCCGAAAAACCGCCTTGACTCGCCGCCCCGGCCCATTATCATGAGAAGACGCCTGCCTCGGGCGCCTGTAGCACAACGGCTAGTGCATCGGCCTTCCAAGTCGATGATTACGGGTTCGATTCCCGTCAGGCGCTCCACTCGAAAATTTTCTGACTTTACGGGTGATATTTCAATTGGCGCCTGTTTTTATTGGCTTTACACGATTCGCCACGCCCGGTCGCGAGTAATGTTTTTGTTTCAACCGGCATATTCCGGCTCACGCGGATTTCGCTAAAACGTCCCTGAAATGTCCCCGCCGGGGCCAATGACGATCACCCTGCGGAATCGTGGGGATCGCCCTGACGCCAAGGCACAGTGCCACGGGTACGGGCGCGGCCAACCGATCCTCAATGCGTCGCCGGCGCGAAGACATTTCCGGACACCTGAATCCGGCGTTTCGCACGGAACAGCCACTTGGGTACACCCACGATCGCCTCCTTTTCAGAACGCCCGAACCGGTTCCCGGTGACGACGGCGGACCTGGCGTTTTGCAACTGAATCCGCCCTTGGGGACCAAGTATGTTCTGGGCGAAGATCACA
Organism: bacterium; assembly: GCA_023480605.1. Classification (GTDB taxonomy): domain Bacteria; phylum Sumerlaeota; class Sumerlaeia; order MVZB01; family MVZB01; genus JAMCWS01. Next base: position 26,694 of record JAMCWS010000160.1, on the reverse strand, counting down.
TCGGCGCCGGATGCATCCAGGCTCCATTCGCCGTCCTGGACTTCATGAAACATATTGCCACGGACCGAGACCTTGGTGTCCGGATCGGCGAGGATGATTGTCTTGCCATACCCTCCGCCCAGGATGGAGTTGGTGAGGTCGACCGCGCCCTTCTCGACATGCAACATGGCATTGGCCTTGCCGACATTGGTGAAACGGCTCTCCGAAATGACAATGCCCCGTTCGGGATCCGCCGCATGCACGAGGAAGAGATCGCAGGGCGGCATGCGCTCGGCGGGCAGCCAGCCGTGGAAGAAGGACTGCGTGAAGTAAAGCAGCCGGGGCGGGAATTTTTTATCCGTGCCGATCTGCACACCGATGTAATTGGGCAGCAGCACATGCACCCGGGTAAACTGGATATTATTGTTACCATCGCCGTCATCCTGAGACGCGACGACAATGGTAGCCTCGCGGTTCTTGATGCTGCCGTTCACATAACAGACGATACTGCGAAACTCCGACTCCATGACGGTTCGGTCGATGTAAATGGCGGCGCCGTCGTAAGTCGAGTGGATGGCCAGGTCATCGCAGATGCATTCGGTGACCCCGGTTAGATAGATCCCTTTGCCCCGGCCATTGCCGACAATCGCCAATGAACGCACATAAACGCCGTAGAGACGCTCGCCGCAGAGGTCGGTCAACCACCGCGGGATCGAGGCGCGCTCGGGTCCCCAGACCCAATCGTTTATCGATGGGCTGCGCTCGGTCTTCATGATGCGGATGGCGTAGTCGTTGGGGGGCGGGACGAGAATCGTGCCGCGCCCTTCGCCCGACACCGTGCAGGGGAAATCCAGCACGATGGATTCCTTCAGATCGTATTGGCCGGCCATGATGCGCAGTTCGCCGCCGGGGCGGCCGCCTTGGCGGCAGATCTCGGCGCCCTGTTGAATAAGGCGCGCGTCATTTTCGCCGGCTGTCCGTTCGGTCACGATGCGGCCGTCGGCGGTGCTCAGCACCACTTTGTCGCCGCGGTGGGCGACGACCGCCGTGAAGCCACACGACGGAGTGGCCGGCGTCGCATTGGCCACGGATGCCCCTTCCCGCAACCCACAGATCGACAGCACCAAGCACACAATCGCCAATCGGTATGCATTCATAATCACCTGCCATGTCAGGTCGTTTATCGATATTCGATGACCGGATTCCAATCGATGGCGACGGACTTGTATTGGGCATTACGCTCCAGGATGTGGGCGATTCGGTCGCCCTTGTGCACGGCCGCTTCGATTTGGTATTCGACGGGCGTGCCGTCCGCGGGGATTTGGGCATGACCCGTGGCAGGCCACACCTGGTTTTTATTCAGGCAGAGGCGCACGTGACAATCCGTTGCCGGCGCCTGGCCGGGGGGCAGGTCCCGGCGGATGACGCCCTTCAAAATAGAGACGCCATCGCGCGGCGCCTCAAAAACCCGCGCCACATCGAAGCTGGCCTCGGGAGTCATAATCGTCCTGCCAATGAAGCCCGTTCCAGGAATGGTCAGCATGCCGGGTGTGTTCCAGCGTCTTTCCCAGCGCCCTTCGTACCCCCCGGTGGGCACCCAAGTCAAAGGCTTGAATTGCCCGTTGTCCATGATCCATTCGTAAGACCAGCCGCGATAGCCCTGAGTGCCGCCAAACCCGCTGAACCCGTAGTGGCGTTCGGGTTCGCCCGGTTCCATACGCGCCCGTGTCCGTTTGGAGGCGTTGCCGTCGCCGTCGATGGTTTCCACGTCGTAGCGGCATTGGGCGAGCGCCGTGGCGAGCGCCGACCGATCGAAATAAAACGTGCCGCGTGAAACCCGGCCCAGATTTGTCTCGCCGCCATCGGGACCGATCCTGTATACGCGGTATCCCGAAATCCAGTTGTCGTCGGCCGCGGGATCCCACGTTACTTCGACGCCCTGGGTATAGACATAGTCCGCCACACGCCGGCGCACCTCGCGCGGGGCGTCGGGGGGAGTCGTGTCGGCGCCGGAGCCGGGATGGCGGGGCAGGTTGAGGTAGATTATTTCGCCCGGTTGGAGGATTGAGATCGAAATGCCGGAGATCATGAGATCCGCACCGCGGGACCGATAAACCGTCTCGTCGAAGTCGAAACGCACATCGTATTTGGCTTTCGGATCAAGGCCTTTGGGATGGATGCGCACCGCGCCCGGCGGCCCCGATTCGGGGTGTTCCCACGAACGCGTTGTTAATATAACGCCTTTTGTCCCGTCGCGGTTCATGCGCTGGAAGTAATGAATGGGATCATCGCCTGAGACCTTTGGCCGGAATACATGGCTCCATCGTCCGGCCACGCCTTCGTGGCGCAGGTAGGCGTACAGGTCCCAATCCTTGCGAATCTTTTCAAGGTCGCCCAGGCTCTGGGCGCGCAGTCCGGTGATCGCTTCGACGGGGTAGTCCTGGCTCGTATTATGTTTGCAGTAGGGGAGGCTCGTCCCCGGATCGCCGAACCAGACGGGGTTCATGCGCAGGTGCATGCGGTCGAGGCGGATATCATAATGCTTGCGGGATTCCTTGCCGCGGGCGGCCAGGATGATCCAGTGCCACAGGTCCGGCGGCAGCATCAACGATCCGTAATACCCGCCGTAGTCGCGCACGCCGGTGCCGTCGGTGAGTTCGATGGAACAGGAATAGCGCCCCAGATCGACCCCCATCAGGCTGGCGCCCCCGCGGCTGCCGGCATCGATGGCGCAACCGGGGTGATCGGCCATGAAGCCGCGCACCAGCGAGCGGAATTGCTGATCGGCGGCGAGTGGATCGAGTCCCCATCCCGGGGCGCCATCGAGCCGCCATTGGAAATCGCCCCACTGGCGCACTCTCTGATCGAGCAGTTTGCGTTGCCAGGCGGTCGCCTCGGGCCGCGACTGGTCGATGCCGGCTTCGTATCCCCAGGCGCCATTGGGCAGGGCGACTTCGGCGCCCAGATCCCGCACCACCTGGGAACCGGGGCGGCTGATGAAGGTGGGCATCCAGACGATCAACGTCATGGCCTGCTTCTTGAGGTAGTCCGTCACCTGGCCGAATTCAGGGCCGTTCCAACTGCCCCACTCGTCATACCAGCCGGCATCGTCCCACAGCGATCCCGCGCCCAGGTACCGCGCGAGGTCGGTGAAGTAGAGATCGAGCGCCAGCCGGCAACTCCAGTTCTCGGCGGTGCCGCCTTCGGCGACCCATGGCGAGGGGAAATCCACCGCCAGCCGTGGCTGGGCGAAATAGGCGGGATTTTTGAAATCCCAGGCAAAGGCATATTGCCAATCGAGCATCTCGTTGCCCAGGTCGTCCAGGTCGCCATTGAAAACGCCCGTGAAAGCCTGGGGCAATTCGATCGACTCACCCGGGGCCAGGTTGCGGTTATACTGATCGAGGCGCGGGCCGCAGTGGAAGTCGCTGTCTCCAAACAAACCCATCGGCGCCGACCAGGGCCCAAGGTAGTCCCAGCCGAAGAACAGGCCATGGCCGGCTCCGGCGGGTGAGAGGATCATGAGGGGCATATGATTCATTGCGGCATAGGGCGACGAAAATTCATGGGCATAATCGGCGCCGACGCGTTGCGTTGCCAGCCGCTGGCTGTCGGGATTATGAAATGCGCCGCTGAAATGCGACAGGTCGAGACCCGCTCGCGCCGTATCGCCCAACACCGTGGTGGTGAAAAAGAATGGGTTGGCGATCGGGACGGGTTTGGCGCCGCGGTTTTCCAAGGTCGTCCACTCGCGGATGATCGCCGTGCCCGGGTAAACGATGTAATGGCGTGTCACGCGAATGCCGGCGCGTTCGATCGTCAGCGTGAGTTCGAGTTCGCCCTGCCCGCCCTTGCGGACATTCTGCTCGATGAAGGTCCAATTACCCTCGAGTCCCGTCAAAATCGCCGGGCCGCATGGCAGGCGGAATTCCGGGCTGCCGCCATTTTGTACATATTCGCTGGCAGCGCGCTTGTTCCGGAAAGACACCAACGCAAACCGGCCTTGCTTCAAGCGCAAGCGCTTCTCGACGCGGGCGGTGCCGAGCACCCAAATTCGTTGATCGTCCGAACCTTTTTCCGTCCGGAGGTAGGCGTCCGTGTTGAGTTTGGTCGAAGGCAAATATCCGCCAGGCTCCTGCGCCACCGCATTGCCGGCGAGAATAACCACCATGACCCACCGTGAAATCGTCATGATTCTACCTTGGTTCCCTTCCGGGCGAAAAATGAACCATCGGGACTATCGGCATGCGCAATTGTGCTCATACCTTTTCGAAGCCACCATACAACCATCCGCTCCAGATCGGCCAGGAAACGAGGAATCAGTGATTCTGTCATTTGTCAGCCAGTCTGGTTTTGACCTTGCGCGTCCGGCTGTCCCAACTTGAGCGATCCGCTTCTACGTCGCTACCGGATCCCCGTGAATCCCCGGGGTCTGGATGAACCAGGCGCGGGCGGCGTCGGGGGGAAGGCCGCTGGCCACCAGCGGCCGTCACGCCCGCCAGACTTGTGGTAATTAACGTCGATATGACAATTCATATGATACTTAAAGCCGGTGAAGTATCAAATGAATCATTTTATGAGTGTACGGCGTCGTCAGCAGCATCCGCAGGGCGCCGGCACGCGGTGGGGGAACCTGCGGTGCATGGCCATGCCGAGCCAATAGCCGGCCTCCTCGCGGTTCATGGCGCCCACCCCGTCCACATTTGCCCTGGCCTGTTCCATGCTGATGAGCGAAGAACCGATCCGAACCTTGACGTCACGAGAACACCGGGAGAAATTGCAGGAAGCGTCGGACCGGGGCGCATCGAATTCCCGGCGAGGGGTGGCCCAGCGCGCGCATCCCGGGCGCAAATGACTTGCACATAGACTCTTTCGGCGGGATGATCCACGCAGAATCAGGCATTATGAACGATTTGGTTAGCAAAATGGAAAAGGCCGTTTCGGATCGCATTGTGGCGGACGCCAACTGGAACGCCCTGGTTGGCATGACTGCCCTGGAGCAGATCGTCCGGCGTCATTGGCGAATGAGCGGACTGTGGGATTCGCTTTGGGCTGGCTGCGCGCCGGGGCGGATCGCGGTAAGGGTGGTGCCGAGTGAAGAGCGCTTGAAGCGGGTCAGGGAACGGGTGACTTTCGATTTGGATGAGACCGCGCCCAAACCGGCCCGGTATACCGAAAAATGGCGCGAGGCGCTGGTGGAGCAGCTCCATGCCATCGTCGCCATGCTCGAGTTGCCCAACGACGGGTTTCCCGCCTTGGGCGTGCCCCGATTCGTGCACATGCAATCCCAAGGGATCGCCGATCTGTACGGCGCACGCGTCGAGCAGCAGCCCGACGGCAATTGCCTTGTTCATCCGCTGTCTCCCGATCCGACCTCGGTTGCGCGCGTGGAGGCGCGGCCGTTGGACGCCAGCGTTTACTGGCAGGCCGTGGAGTGGGTCCGTTACGCGCGGGCGGCCACGCGCGGCATGCTGCCATTCCGCAATCCGGTCATGACCAGTTTCCTGGATACCGTCAACTATCTGCTGGGCTCCACGGTGACGTTCCAGTGGGTTTACAGCGAGCCGGAGACCATCCGCGGCCTGCTGGATAAAGTGTACCACGTTAATGTGGCGATGATGCGGGCCTTGCGTCAGGCCGCCGGGGGGCAGTTGCACGCCGACACCTTCGGTTGCATGCGGGGCGGGCCGGCGCTTTGTTCCGAGGTTCGCTCGGTCGTTTCGCTGCCGGTCTACGAGGCGTTCGAGGCGCCCTGGCTTCGGCGATTCGGCGAGGCTTTGGGCTCTTACGGCGCTCACTCGTGCGGCAATTGGGAGCGGACGGTGCCCAGCATACTGAGCGACTCCAACTTTCGCGCCATGCACGGCCAAATCCGCGAAAACGACCTGGCCGCGCTTTGCCGGCTCATGGGCGGGCGCAGGGCGCTGGCGATCGGCCCCAGCGTCAACCTGCATGAAAGGTTTACCTGGCCCCGGACGGAAGATTACCTCCGTCACCTGCTCCATACCGTTCCCCGTGGCCAGCCGCTCGAGATCATGATCAGCGAAAACGACCTCGATCTATATGAGCGGTTGCACCGTGAGATACTCTGCCGGCCCAGCGGCATCGGCGAGCCGATCTGATTCGCTTGAAGTGCCCGTAAAGCCTTCGAATTCCTGAACAGAAACGGGATTAATCCTGATGGAGCCGATTCATGTTTTTCTGGCCATTTCATGATGTTTGTTGTCAAGTAGGTTGTGAATAGTAACGACATCTTAAATCACCCGTCACGTTATCGGGAATTTCAGATTCGGATGCAATCATTCGCTGGAGGCGGATCATGACCAAGGGCGCAAAATCGGGAAGCGGCATCGGCCGCCGGAAGTTCCTGGGAGGGGCTGTGGGCATCGCGATGGTTGCGGGACGGGGGGGCGACCCGTCGGCGGCCGCCGCGGGTGAAAATACTTACGCCGAAAAACTCTCGACGCCGATCGTCGAGCGCCACCAGGTTATTGTGGCCGGCGGCGGACCCAGCGGCGTCATCGCGGCGCTGGCGGCGGCGCGCACCGGCGCCGACACGCTCCTCGTCGAGCGCTACCCGTTCCTCGGCGGCAATGGCACGGCGGGCCTGATGACCTGTTACAACGGCTTCCGCAATCAGAAACCGCCCGAAGCCCTTCAGACCGTCAAAGGAATCCCGGCCGAATACATCGCCGAACTGGTCCGCCTGGGCGGCATCGCCGACATGGACAATTATCCCAAGGCCGACCACGACGTGGGCAGTGGCGATCTTCCTTACTGCATCGGATTCGATCCCGAGGCCGCCAAGGTCGCCGCGCTCAACCTGCTGATTAAGGAAGGCGTCCGGCTGCGTCTGCACAGTTGGGTCGTGGCGCCGATGCTGAGCGTCGGCCGCGTCAATGGTGTCATCTGCGAATCCAAGTCGGGCCGCCAGGCCATCGCCGCCGATATCGTCGTCGATGCCACCGGTGATGGCGACCTGGCCGCCTGGGCCGGCGCGCCGTTCATGGAGCCCGGCCGCGCCCGGCGAAGCCCGCGACCGCATGGGCGCCAGCCTGATGTATCGCCTGGGCGGCGTACCGGCCGAACTCGGCAACTTCGGCGGTATCCGGATCGGCGACCGCGTGGTAAAATGGGGGCCGGCGGGCGGCGGCGATTGCCTCGACGTCGCAAACCTCACCCGGTTGGAGGTCGAGAGCCGGCGTAAACTCTGGGAAGACATCCAAGCGCTGCGCCGCGAACCCGGCCGTGAATCCGTTCGCCTGATTCAGACGGCCACGGGTGTCGGCGTGCGCGAGACGCGGCGCATTCAAGGCGAATACGTCGTCACCGAACAGGACGCGATCAAGGGAACGCGCTTCCCCGACGTGATCGCAATCAGTTCCAACCCCATGCCGGGTTATCATGGGAAGCGATTCTTCTTCGAACACGAGGGATTCGATATCCCCTACCGCGCGCTCGTGCCGCTCAAGGTGGAGGGCCTGATCCTGACCGGGCGTTGCATTTCATGCGAGCAGGCGCCGTTCCAGTCGGCCCGTTCGATGGCGCCGGCGATGGCGATCGGCCACGCCTCGGGCACGGCGGCGGCCCTGGCGACGCTGGGCAAGGTGGCCCCGCGCAAGCTCGATGTAAAAACGCTGCAGAAAGCGCTTCTCGCGCAAAACGCCGAGTTGCGAATGAAGGTTTGACTTGATCGATCCAACAATGAGGGCGAAACAAGAGTCGGGAGTTTGCCATGGCAGCCCACGAACCGGAAATGAATCGGCGCAGTCTCATTAAACAATTCGCCGCCGCCGGGATCTTGTCGATGGCGGCCGATTCCGCTCCGGCGGCATCCTCGGCCGGCACCCGGGCGGCGTCCGCCAGCGAACGCCGGCGATCGCGCATGAAGATCACGGCCGCTGAGTCGATCATGAGCGGGTCGGACGTTTTCGTGCGGATCGAGACCGACGCCGGGATCGTCGGTTACGGCGACGCGACGAACCACTTTCTCCCTTACAGTGCCGAGGGAACGCTCAAGGATCTGTTTCCGCTCCTCCTTGGCGAGGACCCCGAGCGAATCGAATATCTCTGGCAATCGTGCCTGCGGCGGCGCTTCATGCGCGGCGGACCGGCCACCGGCACGGCGATCGCCGGCATCGACCAGGCCCTCTGGGACATCAAGGGGAAGGCTTACGGCGTCCCCGTCTACCAGTTGCTCGGGGGTTTGGCCCGCACGCGCGTGCGCCTTTACGGCGCCGTGAGCGGCAACACGGCCGCCGAGGCCGCGCGGCAGGCCAAAGAGCGGGCGGCCAAAGGGATTACGGCCATCCGCTTCCGCGCCTTCCACAGTTATGACGCCCAGGAACTGCACGACCACCGGCTGGCGGTCGAGCAGCAAATCGAATACCTGGCCGCGATCCGCGAAGCAGTGGGAGAAAAGGTCGATCTGATCCTGGAGTGCCATGGGCGTTACGATCCGGAGTGGGCCGTGGAACTGACTCGGCGGGCCGAATCCTATCGTCCGTTCCTGATCGAGGATCCGATCCGCCACGAAAATCCGCAGGCCATGGCGCAGGTGCGGGCCAAATCATACCTTCCCCTGGCCACCGGCGAACGCTACCACAGCAAGTGGGAATTCCGCGAGACGATCGCCAACCGCTACGTCGACTACGTGCGACCGGACGTCTGCCACTGCGGCGGCATCAGCGAGATGAAAAAGATCGCCGCTTTCGCCGAAGTGTATGAACTCAACCTGATTCCCCACAACAACGCCGGCCCGCTGGGCACGGCGGCGACGCTGCACGCGGCGCTGGCCATCCCCAACCTGATCATGATCGAAGCGCCCTGGGTCAACGGCGACGCCAAAACCGATGTGGTCTCGCCCTATCCGACGGTTGTGAACGGTTACGCCCTGCCGCTCGAGGGGCCGGGGCTGGGCGTCGAGTTCGATGAAGCGCTGGCTAAAACCAGGCCCTATAAACGGCCGCCCCTGCAAAAAGTGAACGCCCTCGACGGGTCGGTGCGTGATTTCTGATTCCGGAAGATCGACGTCGGGGTATGTGAATGGAAATCAGGCGGCCGGCCCTGGCGTATGTTCGCGGGATCGCATTACAAGTCGCGATAAGACTCGATGCGCATCGGACGGTTACCCGGGCGGACATAAAAGCGAAATGAGCAAGCCCCTGACCGGTTTCGCGGGATTCCTCGCCCTGGCCACGGTCTTGCGCCGGAGCGAACGCCGCGGTTCAGCCGCCAAGTGTGGACGCGCCAGCCGCACGCCGTGGTTCGCAATGTTTATGGTGACCAAACGAAGGCCGGCAGGCCGTTTGTCACTCCGCCTCGATTGCGATCTTTGCCCAGTAGCCCCCCTCCCATGACCAGCCGGTCGGCTGGTTGTAAAGTTCGATCAGCACGGTCTTGCCGGCGTATTCCGTGAGGTCGACGGCGACGTCCATCCAGCCATCGGGCGCGGTGGACTGCCCAACCGTCCGGCGCAGGAGTTCCCGCATGTCGGCGCGGACGACAAGGTTCCAATCGCCTTTGGGGTGGTGGCCGACGGTCAGCCGGAGCGCCGTCTTCTTGCCGGGAGGGACGTCCACCTTGCGGCTGAGGACGCAGGGCGTCTCTTGGTCGAGGGGGTGGGTGAGGAGGACGTTCCGGCGGCCGAGCGCCTGGGCGTGTAGACCGGGATCCATGTCGGCGCCGCAGTGGGAGATCGTCCAGCCGGGGGCGAACTTCTCGACGGCCTTCCTGATGCCCTCGGGGGAGACAGAGGCGGTAATCCGGGCCATTTCGGCTTCGGTGAACCGGCTCTCCGCGATCGGACCGGGGGCCCAACTAAGCGTCAGCGGGCTCGGCCTCACGGATCTCACCGGGATGATGAAAACCTCCTCGCCGGCGGCATCCTTCTCGATGCGGCCGCCCTCCCTGGCGATCGCCTGGCGGGCCAGCTTCTCGCAGACGTCGAGCAGGGCGGGGACGTTATAGGCGGTGTGGCTGAAGACGCGTTTCTCGTCGAGTTCTTTCGAGAAGCGGTCGGGGAGCTTCGAGAAGCCGAGCGTGGTGAACAGCACGCCGGCGGCGCTCGAGGGGTTGCAGTCGGAGTCCTGCCCGCAGCGGCAAGCGATGGCGATCGTCCGGTCGAGGTCGCCCTTGCCGTAGAGGAGGCCCATGAGAACATAGGCGCCGTTGATTTTACAGTCGATCCCGCCGTTCGAGGCCTTCTGATATTGGGGATTCTTTCGGTATTTCTCCTGGCAGCGCTGCCAGCAGGCCTCCCAGGTCGGGATCTCCCGCGACCACGTCAGCATGTCGCGGACCATTTCGGCATACTGGCTCTCGGCGGGAATGGCCCGCAGGCCGGCCTCGACGACCTTGACGATGTCCGTCTCGAAGAAGGCCTCAGTATACATCGCGCCCATGAACTGGCCGGCGTACATGCCGTCGCCGTAGTTCATGAGGCGGCCGAACTTCTCGCCGAGGGCCACGGCGACGTTGGGCATCCCGGGGGCGATGAGGCCGGAGTAGTCGGCCTCGATCTGGTAGTCGATGTCGTTGGCGCGCGGGGTAAACTTCGGGTGGCTGGAGTCGGGCGGGGCGATGCCCCGGCGAAGGTTCCGGCGGCCGGCGTCGTTGGCGCACCAGAGGGGGTAGCCGCTGTTGGCGAAGTCGATCCCGGCCTGGCGGATCGGGCAATCGAGGCCGTATTGCTCCATCGTGCGCAGGAAGGTCATCTCGACGTAAAGGTCGTCCTGGCCGAAGGCGTTGTTGATCATGCGGGGTTGCCACGCCGGCAGGGCGTTCTCGGGCATGATCGTGTCGCGGTACTTGAACTCGGTGGGTGCGCCCCAGCAGACGCCGGCGATCTGGCCGATCCAGCCGCCCTTCATCTTGTCTCGGTACTCGGCCACCGAAATGCGGCGGTAACCGAGCGGTTCCCTGGATTCCCCGCGTGCACACGCCGCCATCCCGATGACGGAGAGCATGAGTAGAACAAGCGTCTTTTTCATCGGTCCTCCTGTGAACATCCGGTGTCGCCGGCGCGGGTTTCGCGCGTCTGGAGATCACCGTTATCCGCCTGATTCCGCTTCTTGCTGACGATATCCTCCACCGCCTTCACCATCTGCTGAAGCTCCTCTTGTTGGCTTCGAAGTGCATCCACACTGACCGGGACGCTCGGAAAAAGCAATCTTTGCACACGTTCCGAAAAGTGCGCCGGCACATCATTCAGGCGAGCGATAGCTGTGGAGAGCTTTTTATCGCCGGCGAAATAGACTTCGTTGGCCGCGAAGAGCGTTTGGATTAGATTGTGCACAACCTGTTGGACGATCCCGGCGGTATAAATCACATCCTGTCGTTCGATGGCGCTGCGGTAGTGGAAGTTGTTGGGCCAAAAACGAGCGGCCCCAAGGTGCTGTCTGATGATTGAATCCCGCAATCGGGGCGGATACCGGCCAATGCGTCTCTTCCATCGCGCCAATATGCCCGACGAGTCGTCAACGGGAATCATTTTGTTCATATCGGAAAGGCAACAGTGGTTGTAAAATCCGGTCGTCGTCCACGTCACGAAGTCCCGCCTGACGACTCCCTCAACACACTCATCAATCATGCGTTCAATAGCCGCCGTATTCCTGAGCCAGCACTCGATCTTGAGATTCCCGAGGTAAAAATCCGTGCCGGCTTGTTCGAATGGGGTCGTGCTTCCCCAAGAGACAACATCCTTGGTGTCAGGCGCCAACTGGACAGTCAATCGTGTCCGTTCGGAATTGGATAGCGCAGCCCCCGCGAAAACATACACGTCCAGATCCGATTCCGGGTCGGCCATGCTCTTCGCATGGGCTCCGCCGACGGCAATGCCATATGGGCCGCTGACGAACCGCCGCAGCAATGGAAGGAGTGCTTCGACCACAACCATTGTCTCTTTGTTCAACATGACTTCATTCCGAAGCCGAACGTCGAGGATCGGGCGCGCCGTAAAGCGCCGCCTTGACTCTCTTGTTAGCTGGTCGCCTTGAATGCGTCGTGAAAAATGACCGTGCCCCGCGGAGCATGTCCGTCGAAAGACAGCGCGAAGAAAACTTCCCGTGGCACTCCCTCATGGACAAGTCCCGGCATATTGATAAATCCGAATTTCCTGTAATATACCGGATGGCCAACGAGGCAACACCCTTGAGCATTCATACCTTTCAACCGTGACAGCCCTTCCCATATCAACGCTTGGCCGATACCCTGCCGTTGGTATTCGGGCAACACCGAAACGGGTCCCAGGCCGTACCAATGACGAGTGCCGTCCGAAATGGTCAGGGGAGAAAAGGCAATATGACCAACCACACGGCCATCCATTTCAGCGACAAGCGATATCGTGAGGGCCTTGGCGGCGCGTAATGCCGTTATGACGAATTGCTCAGTATGATTGCTAATCTCCAGGGTATTGAATGCGGCGACAGTCACTTCGGTGATTGCACTCACATCGGCATCGGTTTCGTTTCTGATGACGATCTTCGTATCCATGGGCTTCCGCCTTCTCTTCTTTACTGACTGACGCCGCAAATTCAGGGACATTCATGATACGGTACCGAAAAATGCCCTTCCCCTCTGGTCGTGGCGCATGTGGCCGTTATCGCCTACCGCCGTGAAAGACCCGCCGTAGTTGCTTGTGCCGTCGCCCATGGCGGTGAACGCTCCGCTGACACCGTCAGCGATGTAAGCATAGACGCCAGTGTTCGTGAACTAAAAAATGTCGCTGGGGTCTCAGAAGGCAGGCCCGTCGCCAAACTCTCAAGCCAATCGCTTTTTAAGCTTGGACGACCGAAGGCGCCCTTGACCAAAACCCCATACTTACTTATGATGACCGGATTACTATTGGAACGAATGTTGGGTTTGTCAATGAAACCAGTTGAAGCCGGAGTCGCGATGATGCGGTTTTTGAGGTACTTGCTGTCAGAGCTTTGCGTGATTTTTTTGCTGCTCGGTAACTTTGGCGGCGCGTCGGCGAGCGTCATTCGCGTTAAAGCGGACGCTACGGGAGCCAACGACGGATCTTCGTGGGCCAATGCCTTCGCCTCCCTGACCGCCGCGTTGGCGGCGGCCCAATCCGGCGGCGAAATCTGGGTCGCGGCGGGCACTTACAAGCCGACTAGCGGCACCGACCGGAACCAGTCTTTTATGATGGCGATTAGCGTCGCGATTCATGGTGGTTTCGCGGGGAGCGAAACCGAGCGCGACCAGCGTGACTGGAAAACTCATGCACGATCCTCAGCGGCGATATCGGAGCCCCCGGCAATGCCGCGGACAACACTTACCGCGTCGTGGTCGGCGCACGCCTTGCCGTACTGGACGGGTTCACGGTCACGGGGGTGAACGCCAGCAGCGGTGGGGGGATGTTTAATAACAATTGTTCGCCGGCCGTGGCCAACTGCGCGTTTGGCGGCAACATGGCCGGCAATGGTGGTGCAAAGTATAACTATAATGGCAGCGCGCCAACCATCACCAATTGCACATTCAGTGATAATTCCGCGAATCACGAAGGCGCGGCAATGTATAACGGGTCCGGCAGTTCGCCGATCGTGACGAAATGCACCTTCAACGGCAATTCGGAGATACACGGCAGCGCGATTTATACTGAGGGCTGTTCCCCGACCGTCACGAACCGCGCCTTCAAATGAACCTGGTGCGGGAGGGAGAGACATGGACGGTGACCGTGACTCCCAGTTCAGGCGGTTTGGACGGACCCGCGATCACGGCCAAGGTTCGGTTCCTTGATCCCAAGGCTGGAATTGCCCAGTGAGTCCGGTATCGGTGAGCCGACGAAGGTTTTCGAAATGGTGGACGATTCGGACCGGTACGCATCGGCGAACCGACGCGACGGATCGCCTCCGAATTCGGGCGCGGCGCCCCTGAAGCCGGTCGTTCATACTATGCAGCGAGAAGAGGGGGGATCCCCATGTACAGAAAGGCCGTCTTTCCGGGAAAATATATCCAAGGCGTCGGTGCGATCGGCGAATTGCCCGCACTGATTAAATTACTGGGGAAACAAGGGCTGTTGTTGACTTCACCCTCGGTGCATAACAAAGTACTCCCTCATTGCGGCATCGATTTGAGTGCGAAGGCCATCCCGGTCGAAATATTTCGCGGCGAGTGTTGCGAAAATGAATTGGCCCGGATGTCCGCCATCGTTGTGCGGAAACATGTGGATGTTCTCGTCGGCATGGGTGGAGGCAAGACGATTGACACCGCCAAAATCGCCGCCGATCGGGCGAATATACCCGTGATCGTTATCCCGACAATCGCTTCGACCGACGCGCCGTGCAGCGGGTGCGCGGTATGCTACTCCCAAGACGGAATTTTTGAGGCGGTTTACTACCAGAAAACAAATCCGGCGGCTGTGTTGGTGGACTTGGAGATCATCGCCGCGGCGCCGACACGTTTTTTGGTGGCGGGCATGGGCGACGCGCTCTCCACCTGGTTCGAAGCCAGGTCTTGCGACCGTACCCGGTCGGCGAACGAATGCGGCGGATATAGCACGACGGTGGGACTGCATATCGCCAAGTTCTGTTATGAAACACTTCTGGCCTACGGTGTGGCCGGCAAAGTCGCGAATGAGCAACATATCGTCACGCCGGCTCTGGATCACATTGTCGAAGCGAATATCCTGTTGAGTGGAATCGGGTTTGAGAGCGCCGGATTGGCCGCCGCCCACGCCATTCATAATGGCCTTACCGCGTTGTCTGAGACCCATGCGTTCCACCACGGCGAAAAAGTCGCCTTTGGCGTCCTGGCCGGACTCCAGTTGGCCGATGCGTCCGCGGAGGAATCCGAAACTGTTTTCTCATTCTGTGAGGATGTCGGCTTGCCGACCACGCTCGCGGACATTGGCCTAGGAAAGGCCAGCCGCAAAAAACTGATGTTGGCGGCTGAGAAAACCTGCGTTCCCGGCCAGTCCGTCCATCACGAAGCCGGCGTAATCACTCCACAGAACGTTCTCAACGCCATGCTCGCGGCGGACGCGATCGGACGGGCGCGAATAAGCGGACGAAGAAAACACCCGGCGCGCGAGCTTCAGGAACGCGGCATTTCCCATTAACCCGCATCCCCCGGCATTCCATGACGACTCACCGAAGGTTGTCCCTCTCCCCGCCTTGGGTTCGTTTTTGAATTCCGCCGGCCCGCCATCTTCGCGCTTGCCGACTCGGCAGTCTTTGACTGGGTATGGGTGAGCATGCCTTATCCTCCTTGCCGCCCCTGGCCGGTATCTTCATCAACACCCCAAAGACGCAACCGGCCGGTCTCAACCCCACGCCAATTCAGGAATAGGAGTCATCAACTCCGGGTGAAACGAGGAGTAAGACGTCTTTACAAACCTTCGTGCGGCCAATGGAAAAAAAGCGTGATAGGATTTTCAAACTATTTGGATAGTTGACATTTGGACTGGATTGCCTTATGAAAAGGGCGACACCGGATTGTCTGACATCATCGGTTTTTCACCTCGGTTGTTTGAGTGGACGGATTCACGCGACGCTATTCCTTGAGGAGGGGAAACCATGCGTATTATTCGTGTCGTTATTCTGTGCATCCTGCTTGCGGTCCTGGCGACGGTGGTGAAAGTCAAAGTCATGCCCCACCTGATCCCTCGGCGCACGCCCGAGGAGCCCAAACGCGTCGAGCAGCCGGCGGAACTCAGCCGCGCGCCGCGCCTCATGGATGGATCATTCAATCCGATCCCGCCGGTCAAGGCCGCTCCATCCGACGATCCGTCCAGCCTGGTGGCTCGAACGCGATGGCGGGAACGCTATCTACCTTACCTGAAACAAACGCAACCGGCCGAGACAGCCCCCGCCATTTATGTTTATCCCTTCCTCGACCGCACGCCGGATGGGGTCGGCCTCGAATGCACCTATGGCTGGCGCCTGGTGGGCGCGGCGGCCCTGGCTCAATGGACCGACGCCCGGATTGCGGAACCCGATGAGCCGCAAAACTACGGTTTGCCGAGATATGACGGGACCGATCCCGGCCGCCAACTGACGCTGGAGGAGTGGATGCGCCAGGCACAGGGCGACCGGGCGACGGCCAACGCGCGTTATATCATAACCGGTGTTTACGACTATGACGC
Organism: bacterium; assembly: GCA_023480605.1. Classification (GTDB taxonomy): domain Bacteria; phylum Sumerlaeota; class Sumerlaeia; order MVZB01; family MVZB01; genus JAMCWS01. The sequence goes on along the minus strand of JAMCWS010000160.1, from coordinate 10,625 downwards.
CCGGGGGAAAAAACATGCGTTCCGGATGGTGTTGATCGACCGCCAGGCTCCGGCGGCAATTCGGGAACTGGCCGCCTCCACCAGTCCGGAGCGCGGCGATTATGTTCAGCTCGCCGTCGCCCAGCGCGCCATGGCCCGCGCCATGGCCGATCGCCTCATCGATTTGGGACTGGTCCACGCCCGCCCGGAACCGAAGACCGGCGGCCTGGATCTGGACCAGGAACTCGGCCAGGTGGCGCGATTGCTCGACGCCGGCGACAGTTGGGCGGTGATGGACGGTATCGACCGCGCGCTGGCGCTGGCCCTATTGTTTCCGCGCGAGACGCTGCCGCTACAGGCCGCGGCTTACGGGCTCAACGCGCTGGAGTGGTCAACCATGATCTATGCCGATAACAACGTATACCAGGTCGAAATGGCCTCGCGCGTTTTTGCGCTCGCCCAGATCGCGCTGGCCATGAATCCCGCTCCGCTGATGAGCCGGCTCAACTGGGCCAAGTCATGCGTGGACCTGGGTTACAGTTATCGCCTGTGCCTGGAGCCTTCCCTGGCGGATGCCCGCAATGAAAACATCACGCGCGAATTGTTCAATTATCGGAACATCATCATCTGGAACCATTACCCCAAACTCAGCGCGGAAGAGATGGCCAAACTGCCCGACTGGCAGAACCTCTGGACCGAGTTCGCGGCCTCATGGTTTATCCGTGACGGCGGCGATCGAACCTTCTACCACCAATGTCTCCAGCACTGGAAAAGCCACGACCTCTACCTGCAGGCGCTTATCAACGGCTTCATCCGAAAATACCGGGATGATTACCGCGGCCAGCGGATGGATCTGTTGCCGTCGGTCGAATATGCGGCCGCATATGCGACCATCGGGACGATGGCGGCGGAAATGGCCGCGACGCTGACCGCCCTGGGCCCTGGAGCCGAAGCCGACAGCCTGGTCGGTCTGGTGGATGATATCTATCGGATGATCGCCGGCGATACGGATGCCGGGGTCGGTCCATTCTCAAAGGGGCCGAAGCTGAATCGCGAGCGCATCGAGTCGATGATCAAGGCCGAGGACTACTACGGACTTCGCCAATTGTTCATTCAAGTATTCACCCTATGGGGGATACCGGATGGGGATGGCCACCCCGTCTACGAGATCCTGACGGCGATGGAGACCGTGCTGCCCAAAGTGATGCAGGATCCCTACGCCCGCGCCCGGCTCACGGAATACGCCGATTTTGAATTCAGTCCGGCGCGGCGCGCTCAGTATTTCGGTTGGCGCGACGTTCTGGGCCCCTACCTGATTGCCAAACAAAACGCCAATTACTTGGGCGTTTATGAAGCATTCCGGGAGATCGCGATGAGTTACCTCGGCGCGCGGCCGTCCAACGCCGCCGGGCAAGACAATTTCATGGGGTTGTATCAATCCCAGCCGAACGAGCCGGGCGCCGACGAGGCGGCGGAGCGTTGCATGATGGACCAGTGCGTGCATTATCCGCTCGATCCAGCGGCGCTATTTGAGTTGGGAAATCGCCTGTGCGAGGCCGAATCGCAAACTCAGGGCCTGGCCTTCGTAAAGGCTTACGCCCGCGCCGTTCCCTTCGTGGTTTCACGCAATCTAAAATTGGGGCGCTTCTACCGCGATCAAGCGCTGCACGCCAAAGCCGCGAAGTATCTGGCCGAGTTTCTGAAAGACTATCCCGACCGCTACGATATCGCCAACGAGCGCGCCTGGTCCCTGTGCGAGATGGGCCGCTGGATGGATCCCGAGGTGCGATCGACCTTCGCCCGGCCGGTGCCGCTCCTCTCCGGCAACCACAGTTTCCACCGCGCCAATCTTGAGTATCTCATTTATTGGGCCAAGGATTATGCGGCGGCCCGCAAGGCGGCGGACTATTTCCTGCAATGGGCCACGGACGATCCCATGGGTCCGTCATTCTGGATGGCGGACATCGAAAAGGCCGACGGCAACACGACCAAGGCACTGGAGATTCTCCAAAACATCAACGTTCCGAACAGCGACGATCCCCTGAAGCGGGCGAACAATTATACTCGCATGGCGAACGCCTATCTGAACCTCGACCGGCCCGACCTGGCCGAGCCTTTCGTGCGCAAGGCCGCGCAGGCCGATTCCTGGAAGGGAGACGTGATTATAGTGATGGGGCGGCTGGCCTTCGCCAAGGGTGAATACGCCAAGGCGCTCAACGAATACGTGCGCGAACTGGATCGGTATGGCTTTAACCCCGACACCCTCGACCGGATCTGCTTGTGTTTCGAGAAGCAGAATCAACGCGACCGCGCCATCGATATGCTCGAGGCCAAGCTCTTGGAGGATCCACGGATCCGTTACATCGAATTGCGCATCCATTTGATGCGTCTATACGAGGAATCCGGCCAGTCCGGAAAGATCGAACCGCTCATGGACGAGATCCTGAAGTCGCCGCACCGCGCGCGCTATTATATATTGGAGGCCGTCAAGTACTATAAGAAAGTTCAACCCCAAAAAGCGGTCGATATCGAGAAGCGAATCAACGAGATCATGGCCGGACCGGAGGACTGAGCCGCGCCATCGATGGAAAGTCCATGCGGATGACCGGAAAAAATCCCCGTGATTATGCGCATACGTGGGCTTGAAAATATTGCCGCTTTCTACTTTGTTTTTCATCACGCGCTCTTCGCGGACCGCCGCGTGGCGCCAGTTATTGAATCGATAACGGCTGCCGGATTCGCCGTCGGAATAAGCCGGCTCATCGGCGATCAACGATTGAGGCGCGGCGGGTGCGGTCCGGCCGCCCCGCCGCTCAGGCTTTGAGCGCGCCGCTGGTAAGGCCCTGGACGTAATATTTCATGCCGACGCCGAAAAGAATCAGCAGCGGGATCGAGCCGACCACGTAACCGGCCATCACCGCCCCCAGGTCCAGGTTGCCTTCGAAGCCGAACTTGGTGACGCCGATCGAGAAAACCTGCCGCGCCGGGGTGGAAAGGGTCACCAACGGCCAGACGTAATCGTTGTAAGTGCCGAAAAAATTCATGATCGCCAGGGTGGCCAGGATCGGCAGCGAGAGCGGCACGGCGATGGACCGATAGAGAAACAGGTCGCTGGCGCCGTCGATCCGGGCCGCCTCGAACAGTTCTTCGGGCAGCGTCTCGAAAAAGGTGCGGCACAAAAGGATGCCGAAAATCTGCCCCCCCGCCCAATAAGGCAGCCAGAGCACCCACCAGGTGTCGAGCAGGCCGCTGCCGCCGCGGCCCAGCCAGTCGTTTCCCCCCGCCAGCGGGAATCCCTTGACCCAGTTGAACGCCGGGATCAACGTCAGGATGCCGGGGATCATCATGAGCGACAGCAGCATCATGTAGAGCGCGCCCTTGCCCGTGAATCGCATCCGCGCGAAGACGTATCCCGACAGCGAAGCCAGCGCCAGCACCCCCAGCACCGACACGCACGAGACGATGATGCTGTTGCGCATGTAAGGTCCCAGCGTCCGGATGGCGTCGCCGTAGTAATCCTTCCAGTGGGCTTGAGTAGGCCACGCCCAGAACTCGGTGAGGATTTCGGCGTTGGTTTTATGCGAAAGCGTCAGGGTCGCGTAGAAGGGTATGAGCGTCACGGCCAGCAACACGGTCAGCAGGGATAGAATCGCGGCTTGTTTCATGGGAATCGCCTACTGCTCCACCGTCTTGAGATACCGGTAATTCAGAATCGTCAAGGCCAGGATCACCAGGAACAGGGCGAAGCCGATGGCCGCGCCGTAGCCGAAGTGCGAAAAGCGGAAAGCGCAGTGGTACATCCGCAGCGAGGGAACCATGGTTCCCGTGCTCGGGCCGCCGTCGGTCAAGATGAGGATCGTCTGGAAATCCTGCAGGCTGCCGATCAACGTCAGGATAACGAGCAGGCGCGTCTGGCCGCGCACGATCGGGATGTCGATGTGGCGGATGCGTTGCCAGGCGCCGCGGCAATCCATCCGCGCCGAGTCGATGATTGACTGCGGAATGTTCATCAGCCCCGCCAGATAGATCAGCAGGCCGAAGGCGCCGATCCACGGAAAGCCGATGAAGATGATCGAGGGCAGGGCCAGGCCGAACTCGCCCAGCCAGGCCCGCCGCAGGTTGCCAAGACCCACCGCCGAAAGCAGGTGGTTCAGGATTCCCATCTGCGGGTCGTAAACCAGCCCCCAAATGAGTAGCGTCACCATGCCGGGCACGATCATCGGGATCAGGTAGGCCGTGCGGAAGAAGTACTGGAAGCGCCTGTTTTTCAGGGCGACGATCAGCTCGGCCACGGCGAACGGCACCACCGTCGCCTTCAACAGGTTGCACAGGAGGATGAGGACCTGGTTGACCGCCCCGTCGCGGACGTACGGGTCGTGGGCCATGCGGCGGAAGTTTTCCAGGCCGTTGAAGACCTGCGGTTCGCCCTCTTCCCAGCGCGTGAAGGCCGACATCAGGCCCGAAAGGGCCGGGTAATATAGAAAAAGAATGACCAGCATGAACGTGGGCGCCAGCAGCAGGTAGGCCGTGCGGGTGTAACGGCGCGGCAGACCGCGGGGGGTTCGGGCGTAACCGACCGCCAGAAACGCCATGAAAAGGAGCATCAGCCCGGCGACGACGACCGTGCCGCTGAGGACCGGCTGCGCCCAGAGTTTGATCCGCCCACGCACGCGCTCGACGTCGTTGGTTGTGGGGTCCATGTCGGAATAGGACGCCGCGAGAGAGCGCGGCAGCGCTTCCTTCATCAGGGCCGCGTAGCGCCGCAGGAAGGTGTCCAGGTCAATCCGATTGCCCAGATAATCCTGCAAGGCGGCGGCCCATTGAAAATTGCTTTCCTGGTCGTTGTCCATGCCCACCAGGGGAACTTTCTCATAGCCGAGGCCGAGGAAGGGCGCGAACCGGGCTTCCAGGTCCGGGGGCAGCTTGACACCCTTGATGACCGGCGGGCCGGTCAGGGGGCGCTGGCGGCGCAGCGTTTCGTCGATGATCAATTGCATCGAAGCCGGCGTGGTCAGGTATTGCAGGAAGTCGATGACGCGTTTCTCATGGTCGGGCAGGTCTTTTTTCGTGACGGTAAACATCGCGCCCGCCCCGCCCACGCCGCGGGTCGTTCCCTTGCAGAGCGGATCGCCGGTGATGTTCGGGATGGCGAAGACGCCCCAATCGAACCGGTAATGCGGTTTGAGTTCGCGCATTTCCTTCATCAAGGCCGTCACGGCCGAGGAGGTGGTGATCTCCATCGCCGCTTCCTGGTTGAGGAATAGGCGATGGCTGGCATCCTGCTTGGTGCCCAGGAAGCCCGGTTGCCAATAACGGCTGAATTCCTTGAGGCGGCCGTAAATCGCTCGCATCCGCCGGCCGTCGAAGCGGATGATGCCGTCGCGGATGGCCATCAATTTGCGCTCGCTCGAAACGATCAGCATCATGTCGTCATATGGATCGGCGAAGTTCTGGCGCCAGCCGGCGTTGCGCGCGGGGTCGTAATCCCAGTCGCCCGGCCGCGAGGCCAGCAGCGGGGTCAGGTCGCGGAAATAGGCGTCGCTCATCAGGCGGGCCAGCCAGCCGATGTGTTGCACCCACATCGAGTTCAGGTCCGAAGGAACCGAGAACGGCGTAATCCCCTCGGCTTTAAGCCGCCGGCAGACGGCGATCATTTCCGCCCACGTCGTCGGTGGTTTCAGTCCGTAGCGGTCGAAGACGTCCTTGTTGTAAAAGACGCCGATCTCGATGAAATCGAGCGGGATATAGAAAAAGTGGCCGAACAGCTTGTAGCGGTTGATCAGGTTCTCGTCGAGCGTGTCGATCCAGGGCTTGCCCGTGTAGGGATTGACCTGCCGAAGGACGCCATCGAGCGGCACCCAACGTCCCTGGGCGCCGTAGGAGGCGGTGAAGTTGCCGTTATAGAGATCGGGGGCCATCTGCCGGCCGCCGGAAAACTGCGTCCGGATGTAGGTGTCGTAGTCGCTGGCGACGAAGGCCGTTTCGACGCGCACGCCGGGATGCAGTTTCATGTAATTCGCGGCGACTTTTTCGATCCCTTCCTTGTAATTGACATGGACGGCGGCCAGTTTGATGACATCGGCGGCCCCCGCGGGCAGGACGAGCGTCGCACCGAACAGTATGAATAGGAGCGCCTTCTTCATGCGGTCGGTCCGATCGGAATCCGGTCGTCACTCGATGGCCGCATCGGCGGCGGGCGCCGCGGGGACAGTCCTATCAGCGGGTCGAAGCGTGCTGTGGGCAGCGGTTGACATGCGCGGCTGAATCCACCATAGCCCAATCGTCCCCCCGGCCCAACGATAAAATGCCCCCTTTGGCTTGACATCGGGGGGTCACTTCCGATACTAAGGATGGTTCACGCTCTGGGCCGGATCCGAGGCATGCCTCGGGATCGGTCGCCGGGCGGCCGCCGGGACGGTCCGCCAGAGCGCGATTGTCGCGGAACCCCAAACGTGGAATAATGGATTCCCCGGACCCGAGTGGCCCGCCGCAACGCCCAAGCGCACGCCGGCGCCCATAATCGACAGGAAGGCAAGCCCATGAAACGGACTTTTCAGCCCCACCGCCGTAAACGGATCAACAAGCACGGCTTCCGCACCCGGATGGCCACCAAGAACGGCCGCCAGGTGCTGGCCCGCCGGCGGGCCAAGGGGCGCAAGCGACTCGTCGTCAGCCTTTGACGGCCGGCCCCGGCGGGGCAAAGGCAATCCCGGCAGTGGCAGACCAACGCTTCACGCGCGCGCATCGCATCCTCAAGCGCCCCATTTTCCTGTCCATTTATGAAAACGGCCGGCGGGCGCATGGCCGCCTGGGGGTTGTCTTTTGCCGCCGGCGCGACGACGACGGTCCGTGGCGGCTGGGCATCACGGCCACCCGCAAAACCGGGGGCGCCGTCGTACGCAACCGTCTGCGCCGGCGGGCACGCGAATTCTTCCGCCGCCGGAGCGAGCGTCTGCCCGCCGGATGGGATTTCGTCGTGAATCTCAAGCCGGGGGCCGGCGAGGCCCGGTGGGAAGAATTCGCCCGCGATCTCGACGGCGCGCTGCGGCGTCTCGGGTTCGGCGCGTCGATGGACGAGGCGCGGGGCGGCGAGGCGCCGGAAGGCGTCGCGACCGACGTCAGGGATGGAGGGGCCGGAGATGATCGTTAACCGCGTGCTTAAACTGCCCGTCATCGTCTGGCACCGGTTCATCGCCCCCGGCCTGGCCCCCAGTTGCCGGTTCTACCCCAGTTGCGGCGAGTATGCCCTTCAGGCGCTGGACCGGTGCCCCTGGTGGCGGGCCCTGGGACTGATCGCCTGGCGGATCCTGCGCTGCAATCCCCTGCATCCCGGAGGTTACGATCCGCTGCCCGACAAATGCGGCGGGCCGGGGCCCCGGCGCCGGCCGCCTCATACGGACCGCGGCCAATCGTACACGACAGCCAACGACCAGCGAATTGAACTGTAACTCATGGAAAAACGCCAACTCATCTTCTTCGTCGTCAGCCTGCTCATCATCTATGTGACGATGTATTACATGAAGCTGACGGCGCCGCCCCCCACGCGGCGGCCGGCCCCGGTTCCCGCCCAAACCGCCGGCGCCCCGGAGGCGACGACCCCGACGCTTGCCCAGGCTCCCGCCCCCGGCGAGCCCCCCGCGGCGCCCGGCCAGGCGGAAACGACGCCCGCCGCCGAGCCGGCAGCGCCCGAGGCGCCCGAGCCGGCCCCCGAAATCGCCCTGCAAACCGACGTTTATGAAATCACCTTTTCGGCGCGCGGCGGCGTGCCCATCCGTTGGGACATCATCGACAAACGGTTCATCAAGGCGGCCGAAATCGATCGCAAGGCCCGCCAGGCTCAGGCGCCCGCCGAGGAAACCCAGAACACACCCGCGCGCGAGCATCTGATCGACACGCCTCTAATCGAAAACCCGTTCATGTCGCGCCCCTTCGAGACGGTGCTGCGCGAGCAATTTACCAATCAGTTCTACAACGAGTTCAACCGTGGCATTTTCGCCGGAGAGCGGATCAGCGAAGGGCCGCGCGTCGGCGTGCGCTTTACTTCCAAGCCCACCCCCACGGGACTGGTGATGACGAAAACATACCTTTTCGATCCCAAGTCCTACATGGGCACGTTCAGCGTCGAGTTACACAACACCGGCCTCTCGAGCCTGACATTCGACGACGGCGCCACCGGCTTGGGGGTCACCCTGGGGCCTGGCCTGGGGCCGGCGCCGCAAAACGGGCGCGCGCTGCGCGAATACGTCGACACGATCTTCAAACTGGGCAACCGGATCGAATACTTCAACCTCGGCGACCCCGGAAAAACCGAACTGCTCACGGGCAGCCCGATCGACTGGGGCGGCGTGCAGAGCAAGTTCTTCATCGCCACCCTCATCCCCGCCCCCGGCGACAAGGTGACGACGGCCAAGGCGCTCCTCAGCGCCAATCTGCCCGAAACGGTGCTGGCCCGCAAAGACGCAAAGTATTTTCCGTCGATCGAACTCTATGGCCCGGCTTTCACAATCAAGCCCGGCCAGAAAATGGCCTGGAACTACGAGTGGTTCGCCGGCCCCAAGCAGGAATCGATCCTCAAGCAGGCCGGCCACGACCTCGACCGGGTGCTCTTCTACAACTCCTGGTGGTGGATGCGGGCTCTCTGCCTGGGTCTCATGGCGCTCCTTACGTGGTTCCACGTCTACTTCCACAGTTGGGGCGTGGCCATCATTCTGCTGACGATACTCGTGCGGATCGTGGCCTTCCCGTTCGTGCAGAAGGGGATGAAGAGCCAGGCCAAGGCAATGGCCGAGCAGGCGCGCATCAAGCCCCTCATCGACAAGCTCAACGAAAAATTCAAGGACGACCCCCAACGCAAGCAGGCCGAGATCTTCAAGCTCTACAAGGAGCACGGCATCAATCCCCTGGGCTCGCTCAAGGGATGCCTGTGGATGTTGATTCAGGCGCCCATCTTTTTCGCGCTCTACAACCTGCTCAACCAATCGATCGATCTGCGCGGGGCCAGCTTCCTGTGGGTTCAGGATCTTTCGCAACCCGACCGGTTATTCACAATGAGTTTCTCGCTGCCCCTCATCGGCAACCAGTTCAACCTGCTGCCGATCATCACGGCCGTGACGCAGGTGCTCGTGAGCAAGGTGGGGATGACCCCCAGCACGGACGAGCAGCAGCAGCAGATGCAGCGGATGATGGTCTATTTCATGCCGATCTTCATCCTGATCATCACCTATGGCTTTCAGGCGGGCCTCATGCTATATTGGCTCATCTCGAATATCTGGCAGGGATTGCAGCAGTTCTGGGTGAACAAACACATCAAGAAACCGCCAATGAGCGAAGCGCAATCGCCGACGCCGGCAAAAGCCAAGGCCTAAGGCGGAAGGACTGACACCAATGCATGGCGAAATCATTGTGGCGGGAAGCAGCGAAGAGGAGGCGCTCCAGGAAGCGCTGGAACGGCTTCGCCTGCCCCGCGAGGCGGTCACTTACGAAGTAACCTCCGAATCCGAGGATTCGCTCCTGCCGGGAGCCAAGCCGCAGCTTCAGGTCCACGTGCGCATCCGGCCGGAGTTCGTGGCCGAACGGGCCATGGAACACATCCGCACCATCCTGGGCATCCTGGGCATCGACGCAGAGCTCGAGAGCGAGGAACGCCACGGCATCATCTTCGTCCGCGTGGCTTCGAAATCGGCGGCCTCGCTCCTCATCGGGCGCGACGGACAGAACCTTGACGCCCTGCAATACCTGGTCAACCGCATGATCCTGAAAGTCGGCCGCGAAGCGCCGATGGTCGTGATCGACATCGAGGATTATCGCCGCCGCACCTTCGAGAAACTCGAGCGCCTGGCCGACCGCGCCGCCAAGCGCGCCCGCGAAAGCGGCAATGAAATCGAACTGGACCCGATGCCGGCCATCGAGCGCAAGTATCTCCACCATTACCTGCGCACGATGGATGGCCTTCGCACTTTCAGCCGCGGCGAGGAACCCGAACGTTTCCTGGTCATCATCGCCGACTGAGGCGTTATCTCGTGATCGTGATCGTATTCGTGATCGTGATCGAAAGGCTCCGGTTACCCAACCGCGTGACGCAAGAGGCCAGATTCGTTTCCGTCGACTCGTGATCGTAATCGCAATCGAACGATCCTCGTCCAAACTCAAAAAAATCGATTACGATCACGATCACGAATACGATCACGATCACGATCACGAATGGGAGCGTGATAGCGTTATCGCAAGGATTCTCTTTATGTTCCTGCCCATACCTGCCATCGATCTCATGAGCGGCCAGGTCGTGCGGCTGGCGCGCGGCGAGGCGCGCCAGCGCATGGTTTACTCCGACGACCCGGCGGCCGTGGCCCGCGCCTTCGAGCGCGCCGGCGCGCGTCGTCTTCACGTCGTCGACCTCGACGGCGCATTCAGCGGCCAGCCGGCCAACCTGGGAGCGGTGCGCGCCATCCGCGCCGCCGTCGAAATGGACATCGAACTGGGCGGCGGATTGCGCACGCGCGGGGCCGTCGAGCGCGTCCTCGAACTGGGCATCGATTACGCCATCCTCGGCACGAGCGCCCTGCGCGACCGCCGGCTGGTCGAGTCGCTGGCGGCCGCCCACGGCGAGCGCCTGATCGTCGGCATCGACGCGCGCGACGGCAAAGTCG
>JAMCWS010000072.1:6100-8914 GCA_023480605.1 bacterium | reverse complement strand
GTCTCGCCGAACATGGTTATTTTAACGAAGTTGATGCGCGCCGCATCCTTGAGGCTATTGAACTTGCCAACCCCGACGTCGTGCTCATCGGCATGGGCACTCCCCGCCAGGAACATTGGGCGCTGATGTGGTCGGCCGCCGATCGCCGCCCCCGGGTCTGGTGGTGCGTCGGCGCGCTGTTCGAGTATTACGCCGGCACGCGCGGCCGGGCGCCCGTCTGGATGCGGCGGACCGGATTGGAGTGGGTCTGGCGCCTGGCGCTCGAACCCGGCCGTCTCTGGCGCCGCTACCTGCTGGGCAATCCCCGATTTCTCTGGCGGGTGTGGCGCGGCCGGCCGCCGCGCAGCCTGCCCGCGGATACCGTCGCCCCGTAATGCGATGCACCGCCGAGCGTCCGCGACGCATCCATTGTCTTCCGTGTATCAAGGATCTATTCTCGTCTCTATCGCGCGTGTTTTTGTGCGCTTTTCGCGACCCCAACCGCTTTTTCAGTTTCATTCGTCACAGGCGCCGTATTGGGCGCGATACGCCTCGATGGCCCCCCGCATCGCATCGTCCAGGACGACGCCCCCGTCGATCGGGCGGTTGTGGAGATGCGCGACGACGTCATCGAGCGTGACGATCGAAAAATCGCGCAGTCCGAATTCCGCGCGCAATTCGGCCAGCGCCCCGCGCCGGCCCGTTCCCCGCTCCTGGCGATCGACTGAAACGACCAGTCCCGCCAGTCGCACCCGGGCGACGCTCCCCAGCAGGGCCGCCGTCTCGCGCACCGACGTGCCGGCCGTCGTGACGTCCTCGACGATCAGGATCCGCTCGCCGTCGGACGGCTTGTGACCGATGAGGCTCCCCCCCTCCCCGTGATCCTTGGCTTCTTTGCGGTTGAAGGCGAACGGCACGCTGCGGCCGTGATGGTCGGCCAGCGCGATCGCCGTCGCGACCACCAGTGGAATGCCCTTGTAGGCCGGGCCGAAGAGGCTGTCGTAGTCGCCGTCGGCCAAGTGGGCGCGGATGGCGGCGGCGTAGAATCGCCCCAGGCGGGCCACCTTTTCGCCTGTGTCGTAGAGGCCGGTGTTGATGAAGAACGGCGTGCGGCGGCCGCTCTTGGTCATGAAGTCGCCGAAGCGCAACACGCCCGAGCGGACCATGAACTCGATGAATTCGCGCTGGTAGGTTTCCATGGACCGATGCCTTCGTGAACAGGTGTGGCCGGCGGCCGACCCGGCCCGAGCATAGCCGCGCCACCGGGCGATTTCAAGGCCGGTGGCCCCAATAATTTGTGGTTTTAGGCGGGCGAGTCCATTATTCTTGTCCCTTGAATGGATGAATCACGAGGCGACGCAATGTCCGGCCCAGAGGAATCGCGTATGAACAGGAAACTCCTCGTCGTCAATCCCGACCAATGCCTGGAAGCTCAGTTCGAGCAACAGATTACGATCGGCCGCGACGCCTTCAATGCCCTCTGTCTCCAGGACCCGGAAACATCCCGCTCGCACGCGATCATATTCGAGCAGGAAGGCCGCACGATCCTCAAGGATCTGAACAGCCGCAACGGCTGCTATGTCCGCGGCGAAAAAACCCCGGAAGCAATTCTGCAGCCGGGCGACGAAATCATCATCGGCTCGACCGTCCTGCTGTTCGATCCGCCCGAGGATCTGGACTTGGATAAGGCTCTGACCAAGCGGGGCAAGTTCGTGCTCGAAAAACGCGCCAAACGCCCCTCCGAACACCAGGCTCCCCCGACCGCCTTCACCTGCGAGGAAGTGGACGGGGCCATCGAGAAGCTGTTTTCGGAACCCGACAAAACAAGCTTCTTTTCACTCACCAACGCCGTCATGTTGCTGCAGGCGGTTCGGGAGATGGATCGCGCCGCCCACTCCGCCGGCCTGTTCGAGTGCGCCGTGCGCCACGCGCTCAGGATTTTGGGAGGGCACCGCGGCGTCGTGATGGAAAGCGACGAGGGCAAGGACCACCTGAAAGTGCGGTCGATCCTGGCGGCCGACGACACGAAAACGATCGTCATCGGCCAGCCGGTCCTGCGGGTGGTGCTGGGCGCCGAAAAATGCGTCTATTGCGCCAACATCCACCGCGACAAAAATTTCGCCCGTCTCGTGGCCAAGGACAAACGGCCCATCTTCTCCTTCGTCGCCTCCCCCATCCGCCTGGGAGACGAATTGTTCGGCTTCATCTATCTCGACGCCGAGGACGAATCGATCAGTTACGATTACGCCTCGATGCGTTCGCTCTACCTGATCGCCTCGCACGTGGGCGCCCTGCTCAGGGCACGCCCCATGCACTTCAGCCGCCACCCGGCGGCCCACTCGGTCGCGCGGCCCTCATAAACCCGCGAAACGCGCCGCCGTCTAAGCGTTTGGCGACCCTCCGCATCATCGAAAGTCATACGGTTTCTGATCTCAAAAAATTTTACTGATGGCTGGTTGCGACGACACACCAATGGGGCGTCATGCGCGGGATATTCGGTTCCGCAATCGAAACCGGTCTTCCCCGAACGGTGATATGCCCATACCTGAACCGACGGGAATATCGTGTGTTTTATTGGCTAATGCCGTCCGATCGCTTCACCCGATCTGGCGACGCATTTCATCGGGTTTATTGCAGGCCAGCAGGGCCGTTTCGCGCGCGATGCGCCCCTGGCGAAACAAGTCCAGGATCGAACGATCCATGGTCACCATCCCCCACTTGCCGCCTGATTCGATCGTGCCCTGGATCATGTGCGTGTGGCCTGCGCGGATCTGGTGGCGGACGGCGTGGGTGGCCAGCATGACCTCCAGAGCGATTTCGCGCCCCTTGAGTGTC
>JAMCWS010000072.1:0-6090 GCA_023480605.1 bacterium | reverse complement strand
GCCGCCATCTGGATGCGCACCTGTTCCTGCTGATGGGGGGGGAAGACGTCGATGATGCGGTCGACCGTCTGCACGACCCCGATGGTGTGCAGCGTCGAGAAAACCAGGTGGCCGGTTTCGGCGGCCGTCAGGGCCGACGAAATCGTTTCCAGGTCGCGCATCTCGCCGATCATCAGCACGTCGGGGTCCTGGCGCAGCGCATACTTGAGTGCGTTGGCGAAGGAAAAGGTATCTTCGTTGACCTCGCGCTGCTCGATCAGTGAACGCTTGTGGGGGTGCAGGAATTCGATCGGGTCCTCCACCGTGATGATGTGGCAGTCGCGCTCGGCGTTGATGAGATCGATGATGGCGGCCAGCGTGGTCGACTTGCCCGAGCCGGTCGGCCCGGTGATCAGCACGAATCCGGCCGGGCGCCGGGCGACGTATTCCATCACCCGCTTGGGCAGATGCAGTTCCTCGAAATTGCGGATCACCGAATCGATCGTTCGCAACGCGGCGGCCACGGTGCCGCGCTGGAAGTGGACGTTGACGCGGAACCGGCCCATGTTGGCCACCGATAGCGAAAAATCGAGTTCCTTTTTTTCTTCGAATTTCTGCTTCTGAAGGTCGTTGAGGATGCCGTAAACCAGGCGGCGGCATTCCTGGTAAGTGAGAGCCGGCCCCGTGGCGTCGCGCAGGCCGCCGTTGATGCGCAGCACGGGAGGGCGCCCCACCGCCAGGTGAAGGTCCGAAGCGCGTTGATCGACCGTCAGGCGCAGCAGGTCGGCCATGTCATAAGGCTTGGCCGGGTAAGGCACCGTCATCCGGGGTTCATTCAGGTTGGGCGCGGCCGAGTTTATGGAATATTCGCCCGAAGACCGCCCCCCGGCGAGCGGATCCGTGCTGAATCGGTTCGTGGTGGACGGGGAACTGATGGGATTCATGATGCACCCTCACGGCATAATTCGTCACTTACGTACATCGGCCATGAAGGCGCCCCACTTGATGAATGTATTGGGGGAAGTATCGATTTGGCCGCTGGCTACGGCTCGGTTCAAAGACGGTGGGATCTCCGCGACGCCGCAGACCGCGCGCTCGACGGGCAAAGGGTCGAGGAATTCACCGGATGCGGCGCAGGGCCTGGAAGGCGAAGGCCCTATCAACCGGCGACAACGGCACGCCGGCGAATCGGACCCGGTGATACAGTTCGAGCAGCGGCGTCAGGTTCCAGCGTCCGTCCGTTTGGCGGTCGACCGCGTCGAGGAACTCGGCCGTCGTTTGCCCGGTTCGCCGCCGCCAGCCCCGCCGTTCGAGCCGGGCGAGCAATTGATTCATGAAAGCCACTGACGACCGAGGCAGCACTGTCCGTTTGCGGTGGCGGCGCAGCAGCGCCCGCAGGCCGAATCCGAATCCAACCAGTCCTGCCAGCCCGGCAAGAGCTCCCACGATTTCCAGCAGCGGCAGGTCTTTGGGCGACAGACCTTTATCGCGATCCCAATGACGGCTGAAATTTTTCTTTGCCTGGTCCATGCGCACGAACGAACGATGCAGGTAGCGCCCGAACGGCGAAGCCAGAACGCCGTGGATGAATCGTTGTTGCTGGATCTGACTGTAGTCGAGGATGTAGCGGCGCCAATAATTGCCCAGCGTTGTTCCCAGGCGATTCCATGAGGTGGGGACTTCGGCGGTCAGCGACGACCGGCCGCGCATCTGCGGCGGTGTCGGATCCACGGTCAGCCAGCCCCAGCCCTCAATCCAAACCTCGGCCCAGGCATGGGCGTCGCTCTGGCGGACCAGAAACTGCCTTTTGACCGGGTCCCATTCGGACGTGTAATAGCCGATCACCACCCGGGTCGGGATCTGCTGGGCGCGCGCCAGAAGGGCGAAGGAAGACGCGAAGTATTCGCAGTGGCCCCGCCGGGTACGGAACAGAAAGGCTTCGATAGGGTTCATCCCTTTGGGCGTGTCCGGCGACAGCGAGTATTCAAAGGCGTTTTGAAACCAGTCGTGGAGTTGGACGACCTTGCTCACCGGGTCGTCGCCGAGGGCGACCTGCCTGCTGAGTTCGACGATCCGGTCGCCGAATTCGGTGCCGGGGATCTGGGTGTTGAGCAGTCGTTCGCGGTTGGGTAAGGTCAACCCCCCCACGAGCGGCGCCGGTGGGATATAGTCCAGCAGCCCCAACTCGGCCGGGCTGACGGGGACGCGTTGCGGTTTTTGACGCCCCCTTCGCTCGGTGTGATTCATCAGCCACGTCAGCAGCGGCGAGGCCTCGTCGGCGTAGTGGGAGTAGACCACGTAGGAGAGCTGGATGTTGCCCACCAGCAGGCTGTTGTCGAAGGCCTGCGCGGCGCGCAGCATCGACGGCCATTCGTAACTGAGCCGCAGGCCGGCCTGCTGGGGAAACTCGAACCGGAATGGAGTCGGCGCTCCGAACATGCGATTGGTCAGGATAATGTTTTGTTGGATGCGCTGCTCGAGCACCGGGCCGGCGCCGGTGTCGAGCGTCTGCACATTGACTTCGGTCCAGCGCTGGGAGGTCTTTTCGCGGCCGGTGTGCGACCAGCGCTGGTTCGTTGCGTCGTAACTGTCGAGCGACGTGCCGCGCAGGCGCAGCCCCGTGGGATAGGTCTTGCGCTCCGGCGCCCCGATCCAGTTGACCCTCACGCTCATCACTCGCGTTTCGTCCAGGCCGATGCGATCAATGCCGTCCAGGCGCAGGTCATCGGTGTAACCTGATGTGGCGGCCTGGTTGTCGGCCATGAGCGGCGATCCCCACGGATTCTCGAACGCCTCCACCGCGTAATGGGGGATGATCAGGAAAAGGAAGAAGGACAGGCCGAGTACCGCGACGGTGATGAACAGGCTGCTGAAAGCCAGCCGCCCCAAAAAGTGACGGCTGACGCGCAGGGATGAATGCGCCGGCTTGTGCCAACCGGCCAGGCCGTATGGCTGGCCGGCGCCCGAGCCGTTGTTGATCGTGAAACACATCAGTTCCAGGTTGGCCAGCAGAATGAAGAACAGCATGAACAGGACGAAGACCGCCGAGGCGGTGACGATCGAACAGACCAGGAACATGAAAAACGCAATGATCAGGCAATGCAGGTGATCGAGCGGCAGGCGCAGGTTCAGGCACTTGTAAATGCCCAGGAAGAGCAGCAGATACAGGATGCTGTCATACCGGGCGACATAGGCGTCGATCATCAGGGCTGTCAGGCAGGCCCAGAACACGATCCACGTCATCCATCCCCGCCACCAGTGAGGCGGCGAAGGATGAAACAGGCCGTAGGCCCACATCATGACGAACAAGGTGGTCACGATTGGATGCACCGCGCCGGTGAAGACCATGGCGAGGAAACCGATGAATACCAGCAGATAGGTTACAACCCGCCAAGTGGTTTCGAACCGTGGATGCGGATTAATGGTTGGCAACACGCCCACGTTTGGGATTACCCGCCGCGTATCATAAAGATCGACCGGATTCGGATCGGTTTCGTTTCGAAAATCAGTTCCCGATCCTTCGCCCCCCTTATTTATAAATCACCGCGCGCCGGCGTGGCAATCGGAACCGTTTCCCCCTGACGTCGCCAGCCCCGTTACGAGCGGACCAGGTCGTCGACCGAATCGCTTTCCGCCTTGATATCGCTGTAGATCCAAGCCGACAGATAGCGTTCCGACGACGAGGGAATGATGGCGACGATCAGTTTGCCGTCCATTTCCGGCCGGCGCGCCACTTCGAGCGCCGCCCAGACGGCCGCGCCCGAACTGATGCCGATCGGGATGCCTTCCTTGGTGGTGACTTCGTGGTTGAGTCGCGCGGCCTCTTCTTCGCCGACCGCCATCACCTCGTCGATGACCGAGCGGTCGAGCACCTCGGGGATAAACCCCGCCCCGATACCCTGCAGCCGGTGCGGACCGGGCTCCTTGCCGGCCAGCACGCGCGAGGTGGCCGGCTCCAGCGCGATGATGCGGACCGACGGCTTGCGTTGCTTGAGTACCTGGCCGACGCCCGTGATTGTGCCCCCCGTGCCGACTCCGGCGACGATGGCGTCTACACGGCCGTCGGTGTCTTCCCAGATCTCCTCGGCTGTCGTCAGGCGATGGATTTCGGGATTGGCCGGATTAGAAAATTGTTGCGGAATGAAGCTGTCGGGAATCCGCGCGCGCAATTCTTCGGCCGCGTCGATGGCGCCTTTCATCCCCTTGATCCCTTCGGTCAGGACGACGCGCGCGCCCAGGATCTTGAGCAGTTTGCGCCGCTCCACGCTCATCGTTTCGGGCATGGTCAGGATAAGCGTATAACCTTTGGCCGCGGCGACGAACGCCAGCGCGATGCCCGTGTTGCCGCTGGTGGGTTCGATCAAAACCGTTTTCTCCGGCGTGATCAGGCCCGCTTTTTCGGCCGCTTCGATCATGGCCAGCCCGATGCGATCCTTGACCGAGCCCAGAGGGTTGAAAAATTCGAGCTTGAGATAGATTTCGGCACGGGCCCCGGCTTCCTGGGCGACGCGATTGAGGTGCACCAGGGGCGTGTGGCCGATCGTTTCGACAATGCTCTGATATAAATGTGCCATGGGGTACAACTCCTGCTTTTTGGATTGTGCCGCGCGCGAGACCAACATGAATCCCCCGATCCTTCCCTTTCATGTTATCAGCAGCCAAACCCCAATGAAAAGTCAAAAGCGCCGCTCGTGCGTCGCGCGGGACGCGCCGGGATGTCGCGATCGTGCTTACGGCCCCGGCGCACGCCATGCGGAGGGCACATCTTGCCTCTTCCACCTCGATAACCAACAGCGACGATTTTCAGCCGGTTTTGAACCGGCTCTTCTTTGCCCTGTATCATAAACGAATGGGGAAATGGGTTTCCGTCTTCCGAGCGCGCATTGGCACGGCTGCCCGGTTGGCTTTAGCTATCGGCTAGACGTAGCGGAGTCGAGATGCCATCCGCCGCGGAAAACTGGAACCGCTGGAGTTGACATCGAGGCGCCGGATGCGGGATACTCAAGGCTCTATATCCGGAGGTGAATGTATCCCATGACTCCGACTGCAACCACGCCTCTGCCGCGCCTCAAGGACCTGCCCGATTCCACCGGTTTTTTCGGGCCATTCGGCGGTCAATACGTCCCCGAGACGCTGATGGCGGCGCTGGAGGAACTGGTGACGGCTTACGGGCGGCTGCGCGAGGATGCGGCCTTCCATGCCGAACTGAACGAGTTGCTTGCCCAATACGTCGGCCGGCCGACCCCCCTCTACGAGGCGAAAAACCTTTCCCGGGCGGTCGGGCGCGACTGCCGGATTTTTCTCAAGCGCGAAGACCTGTGCCACACGGGCGCCCACAAGATCAACAATACGCTGGGCCAGGTCCTGCTGGCCCGCCGTCTGGGCAAACGGCGCGTCATCGCCGAAACCGGCGCCGGCCAGCACGGCGTGGCCACGGCGACCGCCGCCGCTCTGCTGGGCCTCGAATGCGAAGTGTTCATGGGCGAGGAGGATATCCACCGCCAGGAACTGAACGTCTTTCGCATGCGGCTGCTCGGGGCCGGCGTTGTGCCCGTCCACTCGGGCGCCAAAACCCTCAAGGACGCCACCAACGAGGCCATGCGCGACTGGATGGCCCGCGTCGAAGACACCCATTACGTCATCGGTTCCTGCATGGGGCCGCATCCCTTCCCGATGATGGTTCGCGATTTCCAGTCGGTCATCGGCCGCGAGGCCCGCGAACAATGCCTGCGCCAGGCCGGCCGCCTGCCCGACGCGCTGCTGGCCTGCATCGGCGGCGGATCGAACTCGCTGGGGTTGTTCGCGCCCTTTTACGACGACCGCGACGTGAAATTCTACGGCGTCGAGGCCGAAGGCGAAGGCATCGCCACGGGCCGCCACGCCGCCTCGATCACGGCCGGTCAGGTGGGCGTCTTCCACGGCATGAAAAGTTTTGTGCTGCAGGATGGCGACGGACAGATCAACATCGCCCACAGCATCTCGGCCGGACTGGATTACCCCGGCGTCGGACCCGAGCATAGCTTCTACGCCCGGACGGGACGGGCGACCTACCTGACCGCCACCGACCAGGCGGCCCTGGACGCCACGCGCCAGCTCTGCCTGGCCGAAGGG
>JAMCWS010000095.1 GCA_023480605.1 bacterium | reverse complement strand
TTCCCGATATCATTTTTTCTTGATGTCTTGGACCGAATCGAACCGCGAAGTGGAGATGGAGCGACCGTTGGCGGGGGCTTGGCCCGACCCGGCAAATCGTCCAATCCCGGTCGGAGAGGACGATGATGACCGCGCTTTTGGCCCTGGTGATCGTTGCCTGTGCCGTTTACGCGCTCACGGATGTGAGCAGCCGTTTCGAGAATTTCTGGTCATGGGCGTTCATCGCCGCCCTGGTTCTCGTCTCCCTGTCCATCTTTGTCTGGTGGTAGGGCGGCGCGGGCGCGGCCGAACAGGGGCAGCGAAAGGAACCGTTGGGCCGGACGCCCTCGACCGGCCGTTCAATATTGCAAAAGCGCCGCCCCGCCGGCCGGGCGGTTAGACTGCAAGACAAGACGAAACACGGCGCGGCCGGCCGCCGCAAGCGCCGCATCCTGAAGGAGAAATCATGATGAGCAAATCCACGCGATCCGCAAGTCTGCTGTTCCTCCACGCGCAGACCTCGATGCACCCCGGCTCGGGCACCGCCCTGGGGGTGGTCGACCTGCCGATCCAGCGCGAACGCCACACCCAATGGCCGCTCGTGCCGGCCAGTTCGCTCAAGGGAGTGCTGCGCGACGCCTGCCGCCGCCGCCGGGGCGACAAAGACGAAGGGTTGCTGGCCGTCTTCGGCCCCGAAACCGCCGAGGCCGACAAACACGCCGGCGCCCTGGCCGTCACCGACGCCCGGCTGCTGGCCTTCCCGGTGCGCTCGCTCAAGGGCGTCTTCGCCTGGGTCACCTGCCCGGCCGTCCTCGAACGCCTGGCGCGCGACCTGGCCCTTGCCGGATTGGAGGGAATGCCAGGCCAGCCGGTGCAAGCGGACCCGCCCGTGCTGGCCGGCTCATGCCTGGTGGAAGGCGGCAAAATGATCCTCGAAGACGAAGCATATGACGTGGCGCAAGATACCAAACTGGAGGCCATGCGCGCCAATCTGGCGGGGTTCATCGCCCGGCAGGCGACCACCGACGAAGCGACGATTCAGAGCATCACGGCGCGCATGGCCATCCTGCATAATGACGACTTCACCCATTTCGTGCGTCACGCCACCGAAATAACGGCCCGGATCGGGCTGGACTACGAAACGAAGACGGTCAAAAACGGCGCGCTCTTCTACCAGGAATTCCTGCCGCCCGAGACGCTCTTCTACACGGTCGTGCTGGCCGAGGAAGCCCGGCGCAAAGGCCAGAAGATGACGCCTTCTGAAGTGCTGGAGTTCGTGCAGAATAACCTGCCGCCAGTTCTTCAGATCGGTGGCGATGAAACAACCGGCAAGGGCTATTGTTTTGCCAACTTCTGGCCGGCGGCCACACATCCAGCGGGAGGGCATTAAACATGAATGAGCGATCCATAGAGTTGAAGCGCGCCAAAGCGGCCTATGAGGCGATCGAAGCAGTCGGTCGCCTGAACGATCAGGACGAGATAAATGATTATGTGACGGAAGCCAAGAAGATGCCGGTGCGAATTCTGGCCTCGGGATTGGGCCAGGCGGTGGCGTTCATTGAAGCCAAGAGTAACAACAGCAAACAGGGCTTGAAATTGTTGCAGAAACAAATGACGGACTGGATAGCGTTTCGATTTCCGCTGCAGGGCGAGACAAAACACCACAGCCTGATCGAGCGAATTATCAACGGCGACGTTTATTTTCTGCGACGCGCCACCGACGAGGCGCTCGCGTGGCTGCAGTGGTTGAACCGTTTCGCGGAAGCCAAAGACATCAAGAAAAAATGATATCGGGAAGGTTTATCATGGCGATCATCATACCAGTTCCGATGGCACTGCAAACGGCCGTTGAAAGGTTTGACGGCATCCATAAGAAACTCCATCCGGGCTTGTTGCTCGACCGATATGCCAGCACCTGGTTCAAGCCGGAGGCCAAAGATCCCAAGGCGCAAAATGCAGAAAGGGAACCATATCAACAGAATTACAAACGGAATTGCCTGAATAAGGTGATCGGATGCAAGCCGGATCAGGAACTGCTAGAAAATTTATGGCTCGGTCGCGCGCGTATGTTGCGCCAAATTGATGCGAAAAGGATGCGCGCCGTTACCGATGGCCCATTGACGCTACATCTGGCACGCGCCACATCGCTCGAAAACGCCGGGATCTGCCTGCATCCAATTTATGGGTTCGTCTATTTTCCGGGCAGCGGGATTAAGGGGATGACGCGTGCCTTTGCCACACTTGTGTGGAAGCCGCTTCAATCCGATCAGGAGCATGCCGCGCGGTTAATCGAAACCATTTTCGGTTTTGGCGGCACCGAATCAGCGAGCGGCAGAGTCATTTTTCACGACGCGTGGCCGGTGAAATGGCCCGATCTTCAACTCGATATCCTGAATTCTCACCATGCGGAGTATTACTCGGCGCCCGACGGCAAAGTGCCACCACCGGGCGACTGGGAGACGCCGCGTATTGTGAATTTTCTGGCGATCGATGCCGGAAACGCATTCGATTTTGCCCTTTCGATGCGCAACGGCGATGACGATTCCAATATGCTTGACCTGGGCCGAAAGTGGCTTGTGGGAGCATTGACCTGCCTGGGCGCCGGCGGGAAAACGAATGCCGGCTATGGGACGTTCAAATATCATGGATTGGTGCAGAATGAAGTGGCGCAGGAAGACTCAGCGACCGCGAGTGAAGTGAAGGACTGGTGGAATAGTCGCCCGCCCAGCAAGACCGAAGAGCGTGTCCAATGGACGGGGACAATCGAACTTGTATCACCCGCTTTCCTGGCTGGGGCGGTCCAGAACAGAAAAGACTGCGACCTGTGCACGGCAACGTTGCGCGGCCAACTGCGATGGTGGTGGCGGACGATGCATTCGGCCTGGATGGACGAAAACAGTCTCCGGCGGTTGGAAAGCGCCATTTGGGGCAATAGGCTCGGCGCGGGTGCAGTGAGGATCAAACTCCATCGCGTCACGCAGAAACGGCCTGGGCAGTTCAACTTGATTGTCGGCAAACAAGGCGCAAGATATGGCATGAACAGCGGATTGCATTTTATCGCATACGGAATCGCCGATAAAGAACATGACCGTTATTACCTCGATCCGGGTGCGACATGGAACATTACCATCACCGCACGCCAGCCTTATCTCATGGTGAAGGTTAACGACCATCATAAAGCGCTTCCATTGGGTGAAGCCGGTGATGCCCTCGCGGAAGCACTTTCGGCCTTGTCACTGCTTGCCAAATATGGGGGAGTCGGCTCGAAGGCTCGCAAGGGCTTCGGTTCTCTGGCGATTCCTGCGCTCACACAAGACCTTGCGCAATGCAGGAGTCAGGCCAAAACCATCCGCCGTAAGTTGGGCGAAAGCGGGTTAGCCCCCAAGTTCATTAATTTCAGGCAGGAACCGAAACAGTCTGAAGCGCCATCTATCGATTTTATGATCGGTCCCAATCCGATTAAAATGAATGGCCGCGATTCTTGGCAGGCGCTGGATGTGATAGGTATGCGTTTGAAGACATTTGTCGGCGATACTGAGAAAGCGGATCGCTGGGTGATCGGACTGCCGCGGCAAACATACGAAGGAAGCAATCGTTTTAGTTACCTCAAGGGATTACGTTTGGCCTCCCCGGTTTTTTTTGCTACTAAAAAGACCGAAGGAAATACCGGATATCACTTCAATATCCTGGCATTTAAATGCGGCATAGGGCCCGAGGCCGGTTCCAAGATCAAGCTGGATCCGCATATGCAGGAAGACATGCTCAAGAAGGTCATTGATTCAGTTTCCGGTGCGGGAGGGCGGAAGATAACGGCGTCCACGCGGGGGAACAGACCGTCAGCTTCCAGCACGATGTCAAATTCCAATAAACAGCATCGAATTCTGGAATCCGGGCAGTCGCCGGCCATTCCCGCGCAAAGTCAACCCGAGATATCTCCTCCTCAGAAGGGGCAAGTCTGGACGATGAAAATCACATGGGATGCAGGGAATTGGGTTGCCACATACGAGCCGGTTCTCGCCGGCTGGCCTGCCAGTTGCCGGGTAGACGACCCAAAGAAAATCCTGTCCGAAGATGCGAAAGGCCCGCTTAAGGCCGAAGTTTACGTCATGGAGGCTAAAAAGAAAGGCATTCAGGTAAGAATCGAGAAGTTGATTCCTTGAAATCAGGATCATACATCATGAGTGAAACGCATAAAGGCCTGAAGGGTGAACGCAACCTCCTCCTCACCGTCGCCGGCAAGACCCCGGCGACCATCACCGAAGCCTTGTGGGGGCTGGCGGTGGGACGAAAACTCACTGTCCATGGCCTTCGGATACTGACTACGGGAGACGCGGCCGGCGACCTGCGGCGCGATTTGCCGGGCGCGATGGACGCCCTCGCCAGGGATTACCCGAAAGCTTTCAAGGCCCTGGAGATCGACTTGCAGCACGACTTGCGGATATGCCGCGGCACTGGCGGCCAAGCGCTCGACGATATCCGCACCAGCGATGACAATCGCTCCGTGGCGGACTGGATCCTGAAGGAGGTGGCCGAATGCTGCGCCGATGACGACATGGCCGTGCATGCCTCACTCGCTGGCGGGCGCAAGACCATGTCGTTTTTTTTGGGCACGGCGATGCAACTATTGGGCCGCGCCCAGGATCGCCTCTACCACGTCCTCGTGCCGCCTGAATACGAAGTCGCCGGTTTTTATTACCCCGCTCCCCGCAAGCGACTGCTGACCGATCGGCAGGGGAAAGCGCTCGATATGCACCGGGCCACGGTCGGTATGGCCGAGATTCCGTTCGTGCGCTTGCGATCCCTCTTCGAGGAATCCGCCCTGCCCGACCTGGCCACGCGGCTGTCCTTCTCGGACCTTGTCGCCCGGGCCGACAGCGTCGTCGCCGGGCCCAAACTGGAAGTTCACGTCTATTGGCAGCGGCGGCGCGATCAGCCTCGTCCGCGCATTTGCTACCGCCTGCCCGGCGCGCAGGCCGACCTGCTGGTCAAGGAATTCCAGAAGCCTGATACCTTCGAGTTCGTCGTATATACCTACTTGCTTTGGCGTCGTCAGAGTGATGGGCTATTGGGATCCGATACGCCCCCGCGTCCAATTCCGATTTTCCGGCATGATGAACTACCGCAAACGTTTCTCGACCTCCAGGATTGGCTCCGCCGTCTGGGTCGCGGCGACCGGAGTTTCGATATCGATGGGTCGGTCATGGGCAAGACGCTTCGAAATAACATAGCGGGCCTGCAAAACGGCGATGAGGAATTTGATATAATCCGAGCGAACTGGCAACATGATATCTCTCCGCGGATTGTCAATTTCAACAAGGACCTGAAAAAGGAGTTCACGGACAAGGCCCCACGCCACGAACCCGCTTATTATCTCATCAGCGGCATCGGCCATGGCGTCCCCCACCGCAAAAAAGGTTACTGACGCGTGGACATCCTGCCGGACCGGATCTTCTTCCACCCGGCCGATATCTGACCCAAGGACGCCGCCATGCCCCGCAAATTGATCTGTACCCTCGGCAAGCCGCGCGAACGCCGCGGCGCCGACGGCATGCGCTCGGATCTCTACGAAACAGCGGCCTACAGTGACGGCCGCCGGACCAGCCGCGCTTGCGTCATCCCGCTCACGGCCCTGGTCGAACTCTATCGGCCGGAGGAAATCATCGTGCTCTGCACGCCGGCTACCGAGGTGCAACAGGCTTACGAGCTCTTTTGCGAAGAACTGAACGAACTCGCCCCGAAAGAAGGCCGGCCTGTACCGGCGGTCCGCCGGGCGCCAATCGAGATCCCCCGCGACGCCGCCGGCGTCAACTCCATCATCCAGGCCGTCATGAATCACGTCGAAACCGGCGACATTGTCCATCTCGATGTCACCTTCGGCCTGCGAGCCATCAGCTACCTGGCTTTCCTGGTGACCAGCTTTCTGGAAAACCTGCGCGGCGCGCGAGTCGAGCGACTCACGTATATCAACTTCGAGGCGCCGGGCGAAGATGCGGCCGGCCAGGCTCTGCCGCCGCAGATCATGGATCTACCCCACCTGCTCGGTATCCCCCGCCTACTGGCTGCCGGGCAGGGCCTGATCCAGCGCGGCGATATCGAATCGCTGGCGCGCACCATCCAGCGCCTGCAGCCGGGTGCGTTGCAAGGCGACGACCTCGAAATGGCGCGCGAAACCCAGCGTCGTCTTGAACTCCTCCAGACCCGGCAAATAACCAGCAAAGGACGGGGCCGCGGCATGCTGTGCCGCCTGCAGACGACCTTTGAACAACTGGCGGGCGAGATGCCCCTGCTCGATCCCATCGCCCGCCAGGTCGAGGCGTTGCTCGCCCCGCTCGATCCCGGCGATGGCGCGGCGCTCAACCCCGGGCACCTGGCGCGACTGGCGCGCTGGTATTTCGACCACCAGCGGCCGGTACATGCCCTACTGCTCATGCGCGAAGCGATCGGCTTTCTTTCCGCGGAGGTCGTCCTGGGTGAGAGATATTGGTTTGAGAACGCCACCGACGAGGGGAGCGAAAGCCTGGGGCAACTGGCCCGCCGCGCCAGTGACCGTCTTCACGCCATCGGCCAGGGCGCGCTGGGCCGCGAAATTGTCAGTCTCGCCAAAAACCTCCGCACCCGGCGCAACCCGATTGCCCACGCCGGGATCGGCACGCACGAAACGGTTCGGCTTGAGACGATCGAGGAATTCGTTTGCCGCTTCGAAGCGATTTGCCGAGAGCTCGAGGAAACCGGAAGGCCGGAATAGGATGCAGGATCCCACGGAGTTTACCGAATCGGCCCTTTACGTCACTCAGCCTGGCGCGGTCGTGCGCCAGCAAGGCGAGGGGTTGATCATTACGCTCGACGACGACCCCGATGGGAAAGGCCCGTTGCCCGAGACTCAGCCTTTGCTCCTGCGGGTGCCCCCTCATCGCCTGGAAATACTGATCCTGATGGGACGGGTGCACATTACACGCGATGCAACCTTACTCTGCTTAAAGGAAGGCATCGGTGTCACGTGGCTCAATGGCAATGGCCGGTTACTTGGCCGGTTGGTGCCCGAACAATCCCGGTGCGCCAACGTGCGCTTGCGGCAATATGCGTCATACGCAAATCCAGCGGAGCGGGCGGAATTGGCGCGAATGTTTGTCGGGGCCAAGTTGGTCAATGCCGCGGCGGTCTTGGAAAATATCGACGCGAACTATCCGGACTCCAATCTCAAAGTCGCCTGCGACGGATTGCGTGATCGAATCGCCGTCCTGAAGCGCGCTCCGACGCTCCCCGAGATTTTGGGCCACGAGGGACAGGGTGCTCGGCTCTATTTCGACGCCCTCGCCCAGGCGGGATTCCGGGGTTTACTCACCTTTGAGGGACGTCGCCAGCATCCCGCGCCCGATCCCGTCAACGCGCTGCTGTCATTCGGCTACGTGCTGCTGGCCAACCGCATCGCGGGGCTCCTCGAAGCACGTGGACTGGAGCCCGCCATCGGATTTTTCCACGATCCCAGGGATGGCCGCCCTTCTCTGGCACTCGATCTGATGGAGGAATTCCGCCACCCTTTGGTTGACCGGTTTGTACTGCAGGCCGCCAATCGGCGCCAATTTAGACCTGAGCACTTCGAGCCCGACCCGGAGCGGCCGGGAGGCGTGCGCCTTCGGGCATGGATGTTGCGTCAGTTTTTCGGGTTGTGGCAAAAGGCGCTGGCCAGTCCGTTGCCCGAGGCGGGCGGCGTGGCCGGGGCGGCGTCGGACGCGGCTGTGGCCATCCAACGGCAGGTCGAACGACTGACCGCCCACCTGCGGCGGAACGAATCATATCGGCCATTTCTGCTTGGCAAATAAACCGGCGGTTCGGAGACGCGCCCCCCATGAGTCCATCACCAGTGGCCACCTGTTACGTCATCTGCTATGACATTGCCGACGATGGGCGAAGAAATTCGTTGGCGCGCGCCCTGGGGGCGTATGGCGAGCGCATCCAGGAAAGCGTTTTTGAGGCAAGGCTGGCGCCGGAAGTGCGCGAACGGTTGGAAGCAGATATTGTCCGGACGATCGACCCCGCTGAAGACCGGCTGACGATTTACCGCCTGTGCGCCGCCTGTGTAGCGGATCGGCGGCGCTTCGGTCCGGCCGACGGCCCCGATCCAATGGGAGAGGCGGAGGTTTACTTCGTTTGATCAGGAACCCAATCGGTTGGCTCCTATACTTGGACATAAACGAAAATAGGCCCCAAAATGGGGGAGGTCACGGAAAAGATGGATCTTCAAGCAAATCAACGATCTGTATCGCCAAAGGGGCCGACTCGCCCTCGGCCCGCACCCCGGCTGAAGGCCCCCAAATGGCAGGTCACGGAAAAAGGCCTTGAAAGTGCAATCGTATCAGTGGTATACGGAAGGCGCAGTTGCCTCTCCTCTCCCGAGGGGAGGCGGATTGAAACCTTTCCGTATCTCTTTTCATTGATTTGGCACGACAGAGTTGCCTCTCCTCTCCCGAGGGGAGGCGGATTGAAACCTATAAATATACGCCCGTTGCGCGGCGTTACCTGGGAGTTGCCTCTCCTCTCCCGAGGGGAGGCGGATTGAAACGCCGACCTTGGCCCCCTCGCCGACCTTGGCCCCCTCGGTTGCCTCTCCTCTCCCGAGGGGAGGCGGATTGAAACGCTATACCCGGACGATGCAATCTCGTTGACCATTTGCATCGTTGCCTCTCCTCTCCCGAGGGGAGGCGGATTGAAACCGATCCGATCGAACGAGCGGTGGACTCCAAGCCGCTCTCGGGTTGCCTCTCCTCTCCCGAGGGGAGGCGGATTGAAACGAGGTTGATGATGGGCGTTACGCTACGATGCTGCCATAGGTTGCCTCTCCTCTCCCGAGGGGAGGCGGATTGAAACTGGATGCGCCTGCCTGGTGTAACGCGCGAGGCGGATTTTGGTTGCCTCTCCTCTCCCGAGGGGAGGCGGATTGAAACTGCAATCCCATT
>JAMCWS010000425.1 GCA_023480605.1 bacterium | reverse complement strand
GCCTCGTAAGGGTGCCACCCGATCATGCGCGGCGCGTGGCCGGGCGCGGCGACCTTGGCGCAGGCCGCCTCCATCGCCGGGATCGTGACGAAAACGGCCTCCCCCGCGGCCGGCCGGCGCGGCGCGGGCAGGCTGTATGTGATCGTCCCCGAAAAGAACGGCAGACCCTGCGCCGTCAGATCGTCGATCTCCAGCTTGTGGGGCAGGCCGACCAATGTCTTTCGCGTGCCGTCCAGCGCGACGCCGAAACCGCCCAACAGGTAAATCGCCTCCAGGTTGAGGCCGTAGTGGAAGTCGGCTTCCATCTCGATGACATTGCGTCCCGTCCGCAGCAGGCCCGGCGGCAGGGGCAGGCGTGAGAAAGCCTTGTCGATCCACCAGCCTTGGACGGTGGCCGGATTGAGGGCCACGTCGTTCAGGCGAATGACGAAATTTTCAGGGCGTTCGGCGGCCAATTCGATCGGGCCGACCGGCATCCGTCCGATCATGAATTCGAACTCCAGGCCGATGTGGCCCTTCACTTCATAACCCTGCTGTTTAACGAACCACGGTTGGAACATTTCGCCCCCTCGCAGCGGCAAGCCGACCCGCTCGCGCAAGGCGCGGTCGGCCTTCAGGATCTCCAGCGGCCCCTGCCAGGCTTCGCCGCCGAGACGATAGCGGGCATAATCCAGCACGCAGACGTTGGGTTCGCTGAGGCGATAATCCAACGGTCCTTCGATTTGGACCGGCTCGGACGATTTCCAGGTAGGTTTCTCAGGCAGGCCGGCCGCCGCGACGGGGGTGACGATGTAGGCGTGCTCGCCCGCCGGCGGGAAGTCGGCGGCGAATTCCAGGCAGCCGTCGACCGCCGCCGCCGGAACGGCCGTTCGCTCGCCGGTGAGGCAGTTCCATTCCTCGACGGTCCCGGCGGCGCGCAGGCGGAGTTTCGCCCCCCGGAACCATTCCTTCCGATTGACGTTGAGGAAGACGGCGATCGTCTTGTCCCCTTCCGCCAACCGCCGTACTTGGGCGAAGACTTCGCCCAGCGGCTCGCTGGTGGCGGGGTCGAGGGCGCGGGCCACAGGCGCGACCGCTTCGTCGATCGCCGCGACCAAAGACTCCTTATCGAATGGCGTCCGGATCGCCTCGCCGGCCGCCAGGGCGGCGCCGTCCGATGTCAACGCGTCGACATAGGCCGGCGGCTCGCCGGCGTAAATGACCGTGCCGCCGACGGCGCGGAAACGGCGCAGCAGATCGAGCGTGGTCGACCGAATGGTCGTCATGCCGCTGACCAGCACGGCCTTGTAGACCGCCTCACCCACGTGCAATACCGGCCGTCCCTCCGCGTCTTTCCCGACGCGGGCCAGACGGCTCATCATCTCCTCGTCGCCGTAATCGAAGTCGACCTGCGCACCCGCCAGCCAGTGGAAGGTGTCGGCATAGGCACGCTCGAGCGCCTGGACGTCGGGGGACTGGGCGCCCAGTCCGCGCGACCAACCGGGGTAAACCTGGCACCACACGCTCTCGACCGGATTGACCACCAGCAGGTCGCAGCAGGGAAGGCCCTGATTGAGCAGCAGGCCCAACCGGGCGAAATAGGTCTCGACGAAATGGTAGTCGGGCCACCAGGCCGACTGGTGCAGGATGCTGGCGGGGTAGTCGCGCTTGGCCTCGCCCTCCATCGTGTACCACGAAAGATGGTGGCAGCGCAGGTTGATGCCGAAGAGCGTCTGCCAGTCGCCGACGGCCTTGTGGCCGGCGAACGGCATCTGCCAGCCCGTGCAACCATAAAGCTCCGACAGCAGCCACTTGCGGCCAAGCTGGCGCGCGGCCGAGGTGAGCTGCTTGACCACCCAGAAGGTCTTGCGGTCCTCGGTCAGCAGGTCGACCCCCGGGGCTTCCATATGCTCGTCGTCACGCATCACCGATCCCGAGACGGCCGTCTGCGCCGCCAGCGAGTCCTCGTGCAGGATGTGGCCGGTGACGATCATGTTGTTGGCGCGGCACCAGCGGTCGTAGGGCTTGGCGAAGTTGTCGATGAACATCTGCTGGCATAGTTCGACGTAATGCCACTTGACTTGCGAGACCTTGCGCCCCTCGGGCCATAGGAACAGCTCGGGCAGGCGCGGCACGAGGTCATAGCCGAAGGTTTTCTCGAATTGATCAAAGGTCTTGAACGTCCATGGCACGCGCCACTGGGGATCGGGGTTGGGCACGCTGAAGCCGTCCATCAAGGCGCCGCGATGGGGCTCGTCGGTGAAGATGCCGCGGATGGATTTACCCAGACGCTCGCCGCAGTGGGCCTTGTATTTCTCGTGCGTCAGCCTGATGTAATAGTCGGTCGCCTCGGCGTTCATCGTGTCGACGTAAGTATAGCCGTTGTAGAAGCTCGAGGGGGCCATCTCCTCGACTTTATAGACCAGCACCTTGCGCCCCTCGCGCTCGGCGGCGGGAGAGTCCTTGCGCAGTCGGACGCAGTCGGTGTAGGCCATCCCGTCGAGCCGGCAGGCGAAGGCGGCGATGGCCAGGGGATCCCATTGAAAATCGGCCGCGTCCTTGACGATCAGGCGTAAAAACTTGAGGCGGAAGCGCGGCTCCTTGGTCACCATGCCGCCGGCGGTGCCGCTCGGCCAGCGGTCCTCGTCATAAAGCCACGCTTCCATGCCGAGGCGCTCGCCCTCGTCGGCGCAGGCGTTGATCAGCTCGAACCACTCCCCGCCGAGATATTCGGTGATCAACCCCGTCCGCGAGTGCATGAAATAGCCGCCCAGGCCCATCTGTTTCATCACGTGAATCTGGCGGATGAGTTCGTCCTTTTCGAGCTTGCCGTTCCACGACCAGAACGGTTTGCCGCGCCACGCGGCCGAGGGATTCGTGAATTCCTTGAACAGTTCCTGCGTCATCGTCTGGGTCCTCGTTGGGTGAATGAATATCGGGTTATCCCGCAGTCGGTGCAAGCGTCGATGCAGTGCTCCACTAAATGCCAAAGGCGGACGGCGAAGTCCATCAATTAATGGGGGAGGGACTACCGGGCAATCGAGCGATCGGGATGTGCCTGCCAGTATACGGCGGAGTCGAGCACGATCACGATCACGATCACGATAATGAAAAGGGGGATACCGGGTCTCCGGTTTCACCCCCCCAGCTCGATGCAGCGTTTGCGGTAGTGGAGGTAGTTTTCGAGGCTTACCTCTTCGGGCACGCCGTGGTCACAGGTGGGGATGTAGCCGCCGCGGGCGCGCATCGTGGGCAGAATGCGCTCCACTTCGCGGTCGATCGCCTCCTTGCCGCGAGCCAGGATGCGCTTGTCAATGCCGCCCAGAATCGCCAGGTCGGGCCAGCGGCGGCCGATTTCGACCACGTCGCAGCCGGCCGCGACTTCGAACGGCGACATGACGTCCATGCCGATCGCCTCGCGGTAGAGATCGATCACCGGCGGGGCGTTGCCGTCGGTGTCGATCTGCACGTAA
This sequence comes from bacterium, assembly GCA_023480605.1. Classification (GTDB taxonomy): domain Bacteria; phylum Sumerlaeota; class Sumerlaeia; order MVZB01; family MVZB01; genus JAMCWS01. The sequence continues at coordinate 5,532 of JAMCWS010000425.1, read as the reverse complement.
AGGTGCCGCGTCGGATCCAGTTGGCGCGCCTTGAGGTTGGCGATGAGTTGCTGGTAATAAGGGAAGAGGAATTCCTTCATCAGCGCGGGCGAGATAAGGCAGCCGCCCTTGTAACAGATATCTTCGCCAAAGTAGAGCTCGTCGATGGTCACGTATTGCTGATGGCGGGCGATGACGGCGTCGGCCAGCGCCAGCCAGGTCTTCATCGCCTCGTGCAACACCTCGGGCATCGTGTAGAAGCCGTAAAGCACGCCTTCGGGTCCGATCAGGCTGCGCAGATACATGTAGCCGCCGATGACGTTCTGGGTGATGATCAGGCCCTTGGCGGCCGCCTCGCGCGCCGCGGCCATGCGTTTCTCGAGGTCGGCGTAGCGCTCGGGGGTGGCCGGATCGAGACGCCATTTGATCTGCGTTTCCCAGCTCTGCATGTCCTTGACCGGGTGATCCTGATATTCGGGCATGAAACCGGTGCGCCGACCCTTGAAATAAAGGACGTGGCGGCCGGCGTAGTCCTGGACCAGTTCGTGTTCGCCCAGGTCCTTGAGCACCTTCTCCTCGAAGGCCGGGCGCAGTGCGGCCTCGCACCATCCGAGTTGACCGAGCGAGTAATTACCCGGCGGATCATACTGAAAAAGCTCGTGCAACGGCGTCGCGCGCGCCAGCCCGTCCCGATACCATCGTTCCAGGCAATAAAAACCGAATTCACGGCGCAGGAAGGGCGCCCCGGGCGTGCGGGCGTAGATATCGCGCAACTTGCGCGCCGAAGGCGTCATCTGCTCGCGAGGAACGAGCGCGTGCACGCCGTCGGCCGGAATAAAAACGGAAGCGGGAGAAGATTCATTCATCGGACCTTGCCTTTGCCGCGGGTGATAACGATCACGATCACGATCACGATAACGATAACGACAGAAGTTCAAAGCGCCAGGGCGGGGGTGCGCTTCCACCACTCCTGGCTCTGCTCGTAGGCGTGGGCGACCTGAAGCATCCGTTCCTCGCCGAAGGCCGGGGCGATCAGTTGCAGGCCGATGGGCAGCCCGGCGGCGGTGAAGCCGCACGGCAGCGAAATGCCGGGCAGCCCGGCCAGGTTGGCCGAAATCGTGAAAATGTCGCTCAAATACATCTGGAGCGGGTCGGCGGTTTTCTCGCCGGCCTTGAACGCCGGGGTAGGCGAGGTGGGCGTCGCGATGACGTCCACTTGCTCGAAGGCGCGCTCGAAGTCGCGCCTCACGAGCGTTCGCACCTTGAGCGCCTTCAGGTAATAGGCGTCGTAGAAACCCGCCGACAAAGCGTAGGTGCCCAGCATGATGCGCCGCTTGACCTCGGCGCCGAAACCCTCCGTGCGCGTGCGCGTGAACATCTCGATGATGTTGCGCGTCGCCGGCGTGCGATAGCCATATTGTGCCCCGTCGTAGCGAGCCAGGTTGCTCGAAGCCTCCGCCGTGGCGCACAAGTAATAGACGGCCGTGGCGTAATCGGTGTGCGGCAGGCTGAGCTCGATCACCTCGGCCCCCTGGGCGGCCAGCGCTTCGACGGCCGCGCGCACGGCCGACTCGACTTCCGGAACCACCCCCGGGATGAAATACTCCTTGGGCAGTCCGATCCTTAGCCCGGCGACCGGTCGGCCCAGCGAGCGCCGGAAGGCGGGCGGCTCGATCGGAGCCGAGGTCGAGTCCAGAGGGTCATGGCCGGCAATGGCCTCAAGCAGAATCGCCGCGTCCTCGACGGTGCGGGCGAAGGGGCCGATTTGATCGAGCGACGAGGCGAACGCCACCAGGCCATAACGCGAAACCAGGCCGTAAGTCGGTTTGAGGCCCACCACGCCGCACAAGGCCGCCGGCTGGCGGATCGAGCCGCCGGTGTCGGACCCCAGCGCGCCGGGGCACATCTCCGCCGCCACGGCCGCCGCCGAGCCACCCGACGACCCCCCCGGCACACGCGCCAGGTCCCACGGGTTGGCCGTCGGGTGAAAGCCCGAGTTCTCGCAACTCGAGCCCATGGCGAACTCGTCGAGGTTGGTCTTGCCGAGAAACACCGCCCCGGCCCGGCGCAGGCGCGCGACGGCGGTGGCGTCGTAGGGGGGGCGGAAATCCGCGAGGATTTTCGAGGCGCACGTCGTCGGACGCCCGGTGGTGCAGAGGTTGTCCTTGAGGGCCAGCGGCACGCCCAGCAGCGGCCCCCGCGCCCCGTCGCCCCGGGCCGCGTCGGCCGCGTCGGCCTGGGTCAGGGCGTCGTCGGCCAGCACGGTCAGGAAGGCGCCGACGCGCGGCTCGATCGCCTCGACCCGCGCCAGGCAGGCCCGGGTCAGCTCCAGGCTGGTCAGTTCACCCCCGGCCAATTGCCGTTCGATTCGAGCGATGGTCAGGGCGGGCACGTCGGCGTCGTTGATCGTCATCGTCACAGTTCCTGGATGATCGGCGGGACGCGAAAACATTGCGCTTCGGCTTCGGGAGCGTTGGCCAGGGCCTGGGCGTTGCTTAGCGAGGGGCGGGGCTCGTCGGGGCGGAGCACGTTGGAGAGCGCGAGCGAGTGTGACGTCGGCTCCACCCCTTCGGTGTTCAGTTCGTCGAGTTTGGCGACGTAATCCAGAATACGGCTGAGCTGCGCGGCGAACGCGTCGGCCTCGGTGTCGTCGAACTCCAGGCGTGACAGCAAGGCGACTTTGCGGACACGCTCGCGTGTGAAGGTGTCGGATCCCGCGCCGCTCATCGCTACTCCTCTTCTTCGACGATGTCGTCGGGATCGGAGAATCCGTCCTCTTCTTCGTCATCGAAGCCGACGACTTCTTCTTCTTCGTTGAGAATGATTTCGTCCTCCTCGCCGACGACCTTTTTTAGGTCCAGATCCTCTTCTTCCTCTTCCTCGACCTCGACGACCGGGGGACGCGCCGACGGCTTGGCGGCCGGCCGCGATTCGGCCTTCAGTTTCTCGACCGACTTGAGCGAGGTCGAGCCCACCTTTTTCAGCTTGGCGTACTTGAGCATCAATTTTTTTTGGCCCTCTTCCGGGAAAACCACAATCGCCTTGGCGTTGGCTCCCGAACCCGAGCGGAAAAGAACCGTGCCGACGCCCCATTTGCCGTGCTTGACCTGGTCGCCGATGTCTATCTGATCCCAATCGTCGGTGAATTCTTCCTTCGTGTTTTTCGCGTTCATGCCTTTGCCCGTTCTGCCGCCGCGCGGAAGGTCCGGCGGAGCAATGAGGTAATGGTTCCGGCCTCCCGGAAGTCGACGGGGGCCGCCAAACTTAAAAGCTTCCAGCATCCGGCAGTTGGTTTCAACCCAAAATTGCCAACCCCTGGGGGCAAATTCATTTTTTCGGGGAGCGGCCGTCCGACGGCAACGATCGCGCCCGCGTTCGGTTTCGGCCAAGCGTTCCCCGCGCCGTCCGCGGTACACCCGAAAAACCCCTTGCCTCCGAATTCCTCCTTCCCTCATGATAGGCCTGACAATGCCGTTGGGGTCAACTGTCTTTGATGACACGCCGGATCGCGCCACTCGTCCGTCATCTTCGCTCGCCCCGACTCGATCTTCCCCGAAAGCGAATGCAACATGGTCGCCATTGACGCCAACGACGCCCGTCCGGGCACTAAAATCCTCCTCGACGGCCAACTTTACAACGTGATCGAGCGCGCCCATCACAAACCCGGCAAGGGCGGCGCCTTCGTCCGGTTCAAGCTCAAGGGCCTGACCTCGGGCAAAGTGATCGAATACACCGTCCGCGCCGGCACGACCCTCGAACAGGCCGCCGTCAGTTCCAAAAACCTGCAATTCCTGTTCAAGGAAAACGACGATTTCATTTTCATGGATCCCGACTCCTACGAACAGGTGCCCATCCGCGCCGAAATGATCGGATTTACCGCCAATTTCCTCTCCGAGAACGCCGAGGTCCAGGTGACCAGTTACGAAGACAAGCCGATCGGAATCGCCCTGCCCCCTAAAATGGAATTCGAGGTGGTCGACACGGTCGATGCCGTGCGCGGCAACACCGCCACCAACGTCACCAAGGAGGCGCGGATCAACACGGGCATGATCGTCAACGTCCCGCTGTTTATAAAGATTGGCGATCGCATCCGCGTCTCGACCGACGACGGCAGTTACCTCGAACGAGTCTAAGACCCCCGGCGCCGCGTCCCTCGTGGTGGCGTGGGCGGTTTTTCCGCCGCCGATCGCCCGGGTTTTACGGTCTTACCGGCCAAATCGCCGGCTTGACACTCGTCCCTATGGCCATTAGAGTTGCAGGCTTGAGGCCTGGAATCCGCCGTGGCGGCCGACGCCTCCCGCCATCTCACTCCGCCGGGGACATCCGCAACCATGAAACGTCGCGCGCTCGTCAGCGTCTCGGACAAGACCGGCTTGGTCGATTTTTGCCGCCGTCTGGTGGAGATCGGGTTCGAGATCATCTCGACCGACGGAACCCTGCACGCACTGCAGGCCGCCGGCATCGCCGCGCGCCAGGTCTCGGAAGTGACGGGCGTGCCCGAGATTCTTGGCGGCCGGGTCAAGACGATCCACCCGATGATCTTCGGCGGCATTCTCGCCCGACGTCCCCTGACGGCCGACATGGACACGCTTCGTGAATACGGGATTCTACCGATCGATCTGGTGGTCGTAAACCTTTCGCCTTTCGTTCCCGGCGTGGCGGCCGGCCCCGCCACCGGCGGCGCTCAGGGCGAGGAGGCCGCCCTCGAGTTGATCGACATCGGCGGCTCCTCGCTGTTGCGCGCGGCGGCCAAGAACCACCGCGACGTCTACGCCGTCGTCGATCCGGCCGATTACCCGTTGGTACTCGACGCGCTCCTGAGCGCCGGCCGCAATGCCGATTACGCACCGCTGCGCCGCCGCCTGGCTGCCAAGGTTTTCGAACACACCGCCCGTTATGATCGCCTGATTCACGATTATTTGGCGCGCGCCGCCGACTCGGACACCGGCACGACCGAACTCCGCGAATCCCGCCCCTGAACGGGCGGCGGCCGGGCCGCGGCACATGACCGCCGTCCGCCCCGCGCTGCCTGGAGGTTGGCTTCGATGATGAACAGCGCCCCTTCACCCGCGGGCGGTCGCCCGCTCGTCGGCGTCGTCCTCTCCGGCGGCGACAACGCCGACCTGCTTCACCCCGACATAGAACACTTCAACAATGTCGGATGCCCTTTCGACCTGGTGGTGGCTTCGCCATGGGTCACGCCCGAGCGCATGTTGCGTTGGGCCGATGAAGCCGTCGAGCGCGGCATCAAGGCAATTTTGGCCGCCGGGGGCGATCCACTGCTGGCCGCCTTCGTCGCCGCGGCCTGCAACCTGCCCGTCATCGTCATCCCCCCCGCTGATCCGGGCCGTCAGGGAGCGGGCGCCCTCGATCCGGCGTTGGGGCGGGTGCGCCCCGGTTCGGCCGTGCCACTGGCGGCCGTGCGCGCGGGCGGCGCCGCCGACGCCGCGCTTCTCGCGCTGCGCATTCTGGCCGCAGGCGATCCCGCCTGGCACGATGCCCTGGCGCGCCACGGCCCGGCGGCGCCCGCCACCCCCGCAGCCCCCCCGCGCG